>JBAVHJ010000719.1:0-10970 GCA_049685715.1 Terriglobia bacterium
TTGCTGCCGCTGGCTCCAAATGAGTTCAGTGCGCCCCACAAAGGAATGATAGATGGCCCGTCGCAATGGCTTCCAGTGCACAGTAGCGTCCATTCCGTAAAGTTGAGTGAGAAAGCCACTACCCAAATCATTGTGACCTCGGGCATAAGACAACCCCAAGTCCAAGTTTGTGGATTCGGTCAAGTCTCGGTAGCCCCGAAGGTGACCCACCAGGCTGACGTCCCGATTTCGGCTGGATTTGAAGACATCCCCGGAGTCCCCGCGGAAGACCTGCATCGTTCCTTCCAGGAGAATGTCCTTGGGGGCGGGGAGAATTCGGGTCACAGAAAGACCGGCGTCATCGATCCCATCCTCACCCCCCACAAGGTTTCCGGTGACCAGAGGTCGATCGGTCCACGGCAGGACGTGGTTGTGCAAGGTATTCACCTTGCCAAAGGCCGCGCGCATCTTACCGGCCTTGACGACCAGTCCGCCCGGCAGCGAGGTAAACGTTAAGAACCCTTCTTCGAGGTTCACGCCTTCCTCACCGAATGAGATGAAAAAATCGGCACGCGCGTAAGGATCGACTATAGCTTGGAATCCGACCTCAGACTCATGCATTTCCATAGTCGGCACTGGGTTCAAAGGATTCCTTCCGATTGTGCCGAGGAAGTCCCCAATTACACTGATGTCAGGGTTCAAAGCTTTTGCCGCAGCACTAGCGCCTCCGTAAACAGGAATCTGGCCACCAGATTCTCCAGGCAATGTCGGCGTTGCGACCACAGTCTGGGGTGCCGGTTGTGGCTGACTAGCCGAGGGCACTTGGGCCTCCATCGACTGTTGCGAGGCCGCCGGCGGGGCATTGCGAGTCAACACCGACAAGGTTGCCTTCAACTCTTTGATTTCAGCCTCCAAAACTTTGATCCGGTCTTCGTTGGCCTTCAGTCGTTCTTGAGTGTCGTCCTTCGACTGAGCACAAAGAATTCCTGGAATGAGAAGGACTAAGCAAGCGAATACTAGCAGAACTCGCATAGCATGCTCCTATAAGGGCAAGAGAATGGTGAAGCATGAGACGGACGGTCCAACCGCGCCATCTCGTCAAAGAAAATGCGGGAGCTGCTAAGAGAGAGGAGGGGCGCGTCCATACGTGACGGATGGTTCGTGGGAAAGAAAGAGATCAGGAGGGAAGGCAATCAGTAGTAAAGGGGTTGCGGGGGGTTCGGGCACAGAAGGCCGCGTCGCAGGTCGCGCGGCATTCTCTCGGAAGGTCTGACAGACCATGCAGAGAACCTCACTCACAATAGGCGAATGCGGTTGTCGATCCCCGTCATGGATGGCGGCCGTCTTGGATAACCTTCCCGACATATCGTGGTGATGCAGCACCGCGACGCATAATATGTTCAGTTGCAAGAAGAGAAGTGCACAAACAGTTGCACACCTTGGAAAGCGATGTCTCAAGCAGTTACTCACCCATGGCAAATTGGATTCGACTCCTATCAAGTTAACACAAGGGAACACCGTTTGGAAAGGATTCCCTTGTGATGGCGACGCGAAAACCGCGCCCCTACCACACGAACCCCACTAGTATTCGTACGACTTGTCGATGCATAACTCGCGTTTCAGGTTGCAACAGTAGCGCCGATCGATGGAAATACTCAATAGCCCGGGTTCTTCATGAGTCAAGAACTACGAAGCGCAACTACGACTTGGCCGCCGCCCCAGCCGGCATTGCGGCATCCGCATCGAAGGTGTTTTCTGCGAGTTTCTGACCGCTTTTTACAATGCGTCCATAAATGCTGTTGATTCTGGTCGTAAATCCTCGTCGTTTTTCGGTTGACTAGGAAGGTAGGTTTGGGATAGGCATTGTACCTCAGTCGCCCGTTCGACTACCTCTTTCCGGCATTTGGAATTGCTTGCCGAGGGATGAATTCTCAATCCGTTTGCCCAGGAGATCGGCTCAGTTGGTTCTCAAGGAGTGACCATCATTCGGAGGGGGTCTCGCGTGTAAACGGGATTCTATTCAAGTTGGGTGGCAAGCGTCCTGTCGCTGCCTTTTAAACTCGAACTCAACGAAGGCTTGCCCTATTCCCGGTTGAGCCTGAAAAATCTAGTCTATGCTCTTCATTCTCCTTCGACGATTTGCTTTCATGGGGCTCAGCATTTTCGTCGTCGTCACCTTTATTTTTCTGCTGGTTCACCTCGTTCCTGGTGATCCGGTTCTTCAAATGTTGGGTGAAGGAGCCCAGCCCGCAGATGTTCAACAACTCCGACACGCGCTGGGGTTGGACCAATCCATACAGACCCAATACCTGCATTACCTGCACAACCTGTCGCACGCCGATCTGGGTCTCTCCTTTCGCTACCAGGAACCGGTGTTGAAAACCCTGCTGAAGCGTTATCCCGCCACCCTGGAACTCAGCCTGGCGAGCCTGCTGCTGGCCTTGTTGTTCTCGATTCCTGCGGGTGTTCAAGCAGCCATCAAATCGAACACCGGGCAGGATCGTTGGATCAGTTTTTTTTCACTTCTGGGGCTTTCGCTTCCCAACTTTGCCCTCGGGCCTCTGCTGATCCTTCTTTTTTCAATCCAGTTGATGTGGTTCCCGGTATCTGGAATCGGCGGGCTGAAACATCTCGTGCTTCCCGCGGTCACCCTCGGTCTTGGGTTGGCGGCGGTGACCACTCGAATGGTTCGCTCGGCCATGCTTGAAGAACTCGGCCAGGATTATCTCCGGACCGCCTTCTCAAAGGGGCTACCCCGACGCACGGTCCTTTACAAGCATGCTTTGAAAAACTCCTTGATCCCCATTGTGACCGTGGTAGGACTGCAATTTGGAAACCTGCTTGCGGGAACCTTTGTCACGGAGTCCATTTTTTCGTGGCCGGGCATCGGCCGTCTCACGCTGCAGGCCATCCAGTTTCGTGATTACCCCCTGGTTCAGGGATGCATCCTGGCCATTGCCCTGACTTATATCGTGGTGAATTTTTTGACGGACATGGCCTATATCTTCGTCGATCCGCGTATTCGGATAGAATGATGTTTTTTCATGTGATGTTTCGGAAGAACCGGCTCGCTTACGTCAGCGCAATGTTCATCGTGCTGCTGATGGCCGTGGCGGTGTTGGCAGGATGGATTTCGCCTTACGATCCGGCGGTTCAGGATTTGGCAAGCCGGCTCAATGGCCCGTCGGGCTCCCACTGGTTGGGAAGCGACGAGCTGGGTCGAGACGTCCTTTCCCGGGTGATTTACGGCACTCGAATTTCGATCAGCGTCAGTGTGGCCGTGATGTTGGTCTCGTTTCTGGTCGGATGTTACGTTGGTGCGATCAGTGGGTATTTTAACGGCACACTCGATCAGGTTTTGAACCTTGTTTTGATTAACAGTTTTATGGCCTTCCCGGGGGTGCTGCTGGCCATCGCCTTTATCGCTTTTCTGGGCCCGGGTCTCTCACGATTGATCCTGGCGCTGTCCCTGATCGGATGGATTGGGTTTGCCCGTCTGGCACGCGGGCAATTCCTTAAGACAAAGGAAATGGATTACGTCACAGCCGCCCGCGCTTCGGGCGCCTCCAGTGGCCGCGTCATCTTCATTCACATGGTTCCCAACACCATCCAGCCGATCGTGGTCCAGGCTTGCCTGGGGATGGCAAACACCATCCTGGCCGAGGCCACCCTCAGTTTTCTGGGTCTGGGCGTTCCTCCTCCCACTCCCAGTTGGGGTTCCATGCTGAATGACGGCCGAATCCACCTTTTCGATGCCCCCCATCTCGTCATCTTCCCTGCAATGGCCGTGATGATGGCGGTCCTGGCGTTCAATTTTCTTGGAGATGCCTTGCGGGATTTCTTTGATACCAAGAGGTCGAAGCCGTAGGTCCTTCCTATTTAATGTCTTGATTTAATATCCTGTGCTCAGACAACTTCCGTCTCCTGACGAACATCTGGTTGAAGCAGCCTGTGCTTATACGTGACCGCAACCCTCCGGGAGTGGTGCCTAGTTCCTTCTGGACCGGAAGGTCGTAAAAATCCACTGCAGCCGGTCGTGTTTTCATTTGAGCGTGTGAACGGTAGCGCAATGATTGAACTAGCCCCCGGTCAAAAAAAGAGGCCCAACCGGTCTCTGTTGTTGGGGCTGTAGGTAGACAATTAATGCCACATAATCCCCGCCTGAGAAGTATGACGGTTAAGTTAAATTCCTACAACTTATATATTGACTTACTTCATACCATTGTGTATGATTGCAAATCATGAAGACAACACATAAGACCGACACCATCCGGTTTACCGTAAAGGGTCAGGTGGTGATTCCTCGCTGGCTGCGCAAGGAGTTCGATATCGAAGAGGGCACACGCGCCCTGGTGTATGGGGAGGCGGACGCCATTGTGCTGAAGCCGATCACAACCCGGCACATCAGGACTCTCCGCGGCTCATTGAAGGGGGCTGGCGTACTGAAGGCGCTGATGGACGATCGCAAGCGCGAGCGGGAATTCTGACATGGCCAACAAGGTATTGGATAGCTGGGCGCTGATCGCGTTCTTCGAGGACGAGCCTGCCGCCGAAGAAGTCGAGAAGCTGTTGGTCAAGGCTGAGGCCGGAACGCACAAGCTGCTCCTGTGTGTGGTCAACTGGGGCGAGATTTACTACAACACCATGCGCAAGGTGTCCCAGGAGGCCGCCGAACAGAAGGCGAAGGAAATTGCGGGGTTGACCATTGAGATTGTCGGTGTGGACGACAAGAACCTCGACTTGGTGCGGCAGGCCGCCATCTACAAAGGCACGAAAAAACTCCCTTACGCCGACGCCTTCGCTGCCGCTCTAGCCAAACTGCGTAACGCCGAGCTCGTCACCGGCGACCCCGACTTCAAAGCGGTTGAAGACGAAATCAAAATCGGCTGGCTGAAATGAGCTCGACTCAATCTGAATTTTTATGGGCAAGCGGCTGGTCGTTTCTTCTGACCGTCCTTGCAGAGCGAAGCTTTAGGAAGTTACCACCCTGAAAATTGTATTTTTTCCAAAAGCCCAGTATAATGAATGGTTTTTATTACTTGTCTTGACGCATGCAAAACGACACCCGAAAACTCCTCCATTACGTTCGCAATTATCTGGCAATCTTCCTTCTCGCCGTCCTGCTCATGGCAGCGGTGGGCGCCTTTGAAGGGTTGGTTCCGTTAACGCTGAAGATTGTCTTCGATAAGATTCTCACGGAGAATCCTGTCATTTCAGTTCTTCCGCTCCCCCTGCTGCAGCGAACCGTTGATCTCATGGTTTTGATCCCGTTTAGAACCTATTCGTTATGGTTGGGGATTGCCTTATTCATTGTCGGGACGGCTTTAGGCAAGGCCGTTTGTGATTATTTTGGAAACTACCTGATAAGTTTCGTAGGACAGTCGGTGGTGATGAATTTAAGGAACGATTTGTATAAGAAGATTCTCAACCAACCGGCTGTGTTCTTCCACGGCAACTCGACCGGGCGGCTCATCTCTCGGGTCACCAACGATATTGAGAAAATCCAGAATGCCGCCTCCACGGTCTTGGCCGATGCCTTGCGGCAGGCATTTACCTTGATGGCCATGGTCTGCGTCCTGGTCTCTATGAACTGGCAGTTGGCCCTGGTGGCGGTGCTTCTGGCGCCCCTGGTGGCTCTCCCGTCGGTGAAATTCGGGCGGAAGATACGCCGTACCACACGCTCCAGCCAGGATAATATGGCGGATATTTCCAACATCCTCCATGAAACGATCAGCGGAATCCGGATCGTGAAGGCTTTTGTGATGGAGAAGTTTGAATTTCTGAAGTTCAAGGAAGCGAGCCGGAGGTTGCTGCACCTGAACCTGAAGTGGGTCCGCGTGCAATCCCTCTCCTCGCCGTTGATGGAAGTGCTTGGGGCCGTCGTGATCGGCGGGCTGTTGTATTATGCGCAGACGGAAATCCACTCCGGGAGAATGAAGCCGGGAACCTTTATAGCGTTCATGTTTGCGTTGTTCAAGATGTATGACCCCGTCCGACGGATGAGCGGGATCAACAATGCATTTCAACAGGCCAAGGGATCCACCTCGCGGGTGTTTGAGTTTTTGGAACTGCCGGAAGAGAAGGCCGACGACGCCAGCGCCCGGCCGCTGGTCGAGTTCCGGGACCAGATCGTATTCGACAAGGTGAGCTTCGGATATGACCACGAGGGCCCGATTCTGAAAGATGTCTCTTTGATGGTGAGAAAAGGAGAGGTCGCGGCGGTGGTCGGTTCAAGCGGATCCGGCAAGACGACCCTGCTCAATTTGATTCCCCGGTTTTTCGAAGTGAGCGGGGGGCACATCCTGGTGGACGGGAGTGATATCCGGGAATTCACACGGGAATCTCTCCGCGCACAGATCGGCAGTGTGACCCAGGAGACGATTCTGTTTAACGACACCGTCCGGCATAACATCGCCTACGGTCGCCCTCAGACTCGCCAGGAAGACATCGAACAGGCGGCGCGCGCGGCGTTGGCCCACGATTTCATCTTGCAGATGCCGAAGGGCTATGAGACGGTGATCGGGGAGCGGGGACAGCGGCTCTCCGGGGGGGAGCGCCAGAGAATCGCCATCGCGAGGGCCCTCCTGAAGAACCCGCCCATCCTGATTCTGGATGAGGCGACCTCGGCCCTGGATTCGGAATCGGAACTCTACGTTCAGCGTGCCTTGGGAAACCTGATGACAGGGCGAACCGTGTTCGTCATCGCCCACCGGCTCTCCACGGTCCGGAGCGCCGACAAGATCGTTGTGCTGCAGGACGGTCAGGTGCGGGAAGTGGGCACTCATCAGGACCTCCTGGAGCATGGCGGAGTCTACCAGCGTTTGTATGAACTGCAATTTGCGGAGACGGATCTTGCGCCCTGGGTGGAAGCGAGCTAGGAAGAAAGAGGTCAGCTATCAGTGGTCAGTCATTTACCCGGAAGAAGAATTTTGTTTTGAGTCTGTATTGCCATTACCAAGATTCGATTGCGTTTTTCCGTAATGAAAATCAATGGAGTATGGAGAGCTGAAAGCTGATGGCTGATCGCTGACGGCTCGCATTAGGAAACGATCTATGATTCTTAGCATGACCGGATTCGGGCAAGGGCAATACAGAGGTGATGATTTTGTCATTACCATCAGTTTGAAGTCTGTCAATCATCGCCATTTTGATGCCAGTTTCAGAATGCCGCAGGAATTGCAGCCGTTCGAGAATGAGCTGAAGAATGTCCTCAAGGAAAGACTCGTCCGGGGCTCGGTTACGGCTGCCGTGAACCTGGAGAGCATGGGCGAGATCCCGGTAAAAATCAACGCGCCCGTGGCAGCGGCCTATCTGCGTGCCGCGAATGAACTCAAAGAGAAGTTTAATCTCAGCAGCGAACTGAACCTGGATTCCATCCTTCGGCTGCCCAACGTCGTTACCTTCGGCAATGGCGATCTCGTGAGTCAGGATCAGATGAGGGAGAAATTCCGCCCGGCGCTTGAACAAGCGCTCCAGAAGGCCGTGTCTGAAATGCTGGCAATGCGGAACCTGGAAGGGAAACAACTGGAAGAGGATTTGCGGGGAAGGACGAGGGCCATCGGGCAACGCGTCGACGCCATCGAAAAGGCCTTGGAGTCCAACGTGGAGGCCATCTACGAGAAACTGAAGGAGGAGGTTTTACGGCTCACCCAGTCGGCCAACGTGGATCCCGGCCGGTTGGCGCAGGAGGTGGCCTACCTGGCGGAGAAAAGTGATGTCACGGAGGAGGTGACCCGGCTCAAGAGTCACGTCAAGCAGTTTCTTGCATTGCTCGACGCCGAGGGTGAGACTGGAAAGAGGCTCGATTTCCTGCTCCAGGAGATGCACCGGGAGGCCAACACCATCCTGTCAAAAACCTCCAGCGTGTTGGGCGGGGCCCGCGAAGCCAGCGATCATGCGCTTGAGATCAAGGCGGAGATTGAAAAGTTACGCGAGCAAGTCCAGAATGTCGTTTGAGCCGAACCGTGTTCCAGAGCTGCCTGATTGGGGTGAGCCTGCCGTGGATGTGAAGAGTCCGGGAATATTGTTTATCGTCTCTGCCCCCTCGGGATCGGGAAAGTCCACCCTGGTCAAACGAGTCATGAAGGAAGTGGACGGCGTCCGTTTTTCCATCTCTCATACGACGCGGCCCCCCCGTCCGGGGGAACAAAATGGGGTTGACTATTTCTTCGTAAACCGCGATGAGTTCGAGCGAATGATCCGGGAGCAGAAGTTTATCGAGCATGCGGTGGTCTATGGCAACTATTACGGAACGAGCTGGCAGGAGATCGAGGCCGCCCGTTCGTCCGGCGATGTGATCCTGGACATCGACGTTCAGGGTGCGGCGCAAGTGAAGCAACGCTTTGGAAGGGAGGCGCCGTCCATTTTTGTGCTTCCCCCCTCGTTCCAGATCCTGGAACAGCGGTTGCGGGGACGGAGTTCGGATGGGGATGAGGTGATCCGCCAGCGACTGGACAGGGCGCATCGAGAAATTCAGGAGTATGCGAGATACGATTACGTGATCATCAACGACGAAATCAACAGTGCCACTGATGCGCTTCGGTCCATCATTCTGGCCCATCGAGCCTGTCAGCCGCGTTTGGAAAAACAAATCGAAAATATTCTTCATACCTTCGGAGGCAAACCAGAATGATTAAGCTTCCACCCGGAGTGGACAGCAAATTTCGTTATGTGCTTCTCGCCGCCAAGCGGGCGCGACAACTGCAGAGCGGGAGCCCACCGCTTATGCCCGCCACGGGAAAGAAACCGACTCGGGTGGCGCGCGAGGAGCTGGAGCTGCGCGCCTTGAAATTTGAAATCCTTCCCCCTGTTGATGAGGGGGAAGAAGTGAGCGAGAAAAAGAAAAGAAAATAGTTCACCCCCCTCCTCACCGCAAGGTCAAACGGAGGGCAGTCCAAGGGCGGGTCGACACATGAAGGTCGCACTGGGAGTGACAGGATGCATTGCTGCGTACAAAGCGGCTGAGCTGCTCCGTCAGTTACAGCAATGTCACCTGGAGGTTCAGGTGGTCATGACGCGTCACGCCCAGGAGTTTGTGGCGCCTTTGACCTTTGCCGCCCTCTCCGGCCAAAAGGTGATTACCGAGATGTTCGACCGCTCGGGGACGGCGTCCTCCAATGTTGAATCGGCCATCGAGCATATCGCGGTGGCTCAATCGATTGATCTTCTTCTCGTGGCGCCGGCGACGGCCGACATCCTGGGGAAATTCGCCCACGGGGTGGCCGATGATTTCCTTTCAACGCTTTATTTGGCCACAAGGGCCGCTGTCGTCGTCGCCCCGGCAATGAACTGCGAAATGTGGGACCATCCAGCGGTTCAACAGAACGTGGCCGCGCTCAAAGCACGGGGAGTGCGCGTGGTTGAGCCGGAGGAAGGATACCTCGCGTGCGGGATGGTAGGGCAGGGGCGGCTTGCTGCGAATGACAAGATTCTGGACTCGGTTCGTAAAACGCTGGGTTTGACAGACGATTTGATCGGCGAGTCGATCCTCATTACCGCAGGGCCGACGCAAGAGGATATCGACCCGGTCCGGTTTCTTACCAACCGTTCCTCGGGGAAAATGGGATATGCCCTCGCCGAAGAGGCGCTGCGTCGAGGAGCCCGTGTCATCCTGGTCAGCGGTCCGACTGCGCTTCAGCCTCCACGGGGAGTGGAATTCGTGCCGGTGCGATCGGCTGCTGAAATGAGCGCAGCGGTCAAGAAGCACTTCCAGAATTCAACGATTGTGATCAAGGCGGCCGCCGTCGCAGATGTCCGCCCTGCCCGCCCGGAACCTTCGAAAATCAAGAAGGAGAAACTGCCCGGGGCGATCGAGGTGGAACCAACGGAGGATATCCTGGCCTTCCTCGGCCGCTCGAAGGATGGGAAATTCCTGGTCGGGTTTGCTGCCGAGACGGGATTTACGCTGGAAGGGGCCCGTCGGAAGTTAAAATCGAAGAACCTCGATCTGCTCATCGCCAACGATCTGAATGAAGCGGGCGCCGGGTTTGATGTCGACACGAACCATGTGCAGCTGTTACGACCGGATGGCTCCATGAAGGATGTTCCCATGATGACCAAGGCCAAAGTGGCCAAGAAGATTCTCGATGAGATCATTGAAATGCGAAAGCGTTGACGGGGGCCCAGGTCCGATAAATTCCAGGGGGTCGGTTCCAACACACCTTTGAACCCATCCAAACCCATCACAGACATCCTCGATTACCTGAAGGAAATCGGGATCAGCGAACTCAGCTCAGATCGAATACACAAGCAAGAAAAGAGTAAACCGTTAACCGCTGAGCCAGGAACGGGTCCGGAGTCTTTCTTTTCCCAGACCCCTCCGAAGGAGGTGGGGCCTGCCTCCCCATTGCCGATGAGTCCGGTTATTCCACCACAGACCCGTTCTTTGTTTGCCCCTGCCGAAGCCACAAGCCCCAATGAGACTCTCGAAGAAATCCGCTCAGATCTGGGCGACTGCCGGCGCTGCAAGCTGGCGCCTCTTCGCAAGAATATTGTGTTTGGCTCGGGAAATCCACAGGCCGCTTTGATGTTTGTGGGGGAGGCGCCGGGCGCCGATGAAGATGAGCAAGGACTGCCCTTCGTAGGACGCGCAGGCCAGTTGTTGACCCGGATCATTGAAGCTATCAACCTCAAACGCGAAGAGGTGTACATCTGCAATGTCATCAAGTGTCGGCCTCCGGAGAACCGCGCTCCGGAGCGCGATGAAATCGACTCGTGCGAGCCGTTCTTGAGACGCCAAATTCAGGCGGTGAAACCCAGGGTGATTGTCTGCCTGGGCTCGCCGGCCATGCAAACGCTGTTGAAGATCAAGACCGGGATCACTCAAATTCGTGGGCAGTGGCTGGACTACGGCGACGGGATCAAGCTGATGGCAACTTTTCATCCCGCCTACTGTTTACGCTGGCCAGACAAGAAGCGCGAAGTGTTGGAAGATATGAAGAAGGTGCGTGATTATCTGAGATTTGTCAACGCGCTGTAGAAACACCCTGCAG
>JBAVHJ010000720.1:0-2793 GCA_049685715.1 Terriglobia bacterium
TATTGGTCATTCTCAAGGCGGACTGCAAGCACAGGCAGTTGAGTGGAACAACCGGATAAGCCAATAGCGCATAATGCTAGCCAAAGGGTGGCTTTGCCCATATGAATCTTCTCCTTTCGTATTTTCACTTTGGAATGTCAATTTCCTCTTTTGAGACAAACACAACTCTGCCGCTATCAGTATTCACGAGAAGGCGAATTCTCATTAAGTATTGTGAATTAGGTTGCGCTGTGCAACGCACCTCGAAGCCAGCCAGACCAGCAGCAAGCGAGTAGGCGGGCTCATCAAATATTGTCATTTCGGTGCAGACGATACCTTGGGCCTGAAGGAACTTCGCGGCCATCGAGTGAATAGCGTCTTTGTTTCTCGGAATGGATACACCCTTGAGTGAGGACGGGTCCGCGACGCTGATCTTGGCGGCCTTGAACGTCCCGGACTCCAGATCAAACACGCCCAGCTGTTCACGATCCAATATCCGCAGTCCATTGATGTATTGCAGCAGCGGCAGCCCGGCCATAACCCTGTCTGCAAATTCAAAATCAAATTCAGTGCCATATCGAACGAACTGCAAATCATCATTCGATGTGATTCCAAAATCCGACTTGTATTTGTTGATAAACTCCTCAACCTGAACCTGCCTTTCTTCGATCGAGAACACTGTCGAACCAGCAAGATTTCCATTTCTCGTTACAACGAAATGCGAATCTCCTTTGCTGTGGATTTGGAGATCACTCACCCTATCTCGCAAAGACTTTTCAAGGTACGAGCCTGTAGAACACCCGGCAAGCAACAAAACAAGAGCGCAGATTATTAGGATGGTATTTCTGGTGAAATCAGCCATGGCCATTCTCCATTCTGCATAACACGGGCATCAGCCGCCGCGACGGACCAGGCGAGGCGGTCAGCTGCATGCCATGTTGGGCGGCAACCATTGAATAAGCATTTCAGAGTAGTTCGAATATGATCATATGGAGGAAATGTGCGGAATGCTCCCACACCTTATGCCTTCGGTTTCCGCAACTCTCCTTTACAGTTCAGTTCGGGGAATGGGATCATTTAATCGAAAGCCTCTCTTGGCCAGCCGGTCGTTGTGACAAGGAGCTGGGATGGGGAGTGCCTGGAGTCGATATAATCTTATGCCCTTCTAGATGGCCAGCCGAAACGGCTCGGCATGTCGCGTGGACACCCCTGCTTCCGATCCCTTCACTTAAGAATGGCCAGCCATTCGGATAGTTCTATGCGGGGAAAATTTTGAAAAACTAATACTCAAAGTTTGTGTAGACAGGTTTGAGCGAGTCGAGTGAAATGCGAGTACAACCCCAAGCATGCTCTCCCAAAAACTATGGGGCATATAGCACAAGTGGAATTAGACGACAATAATTGAGAAATGTTTCACAGTCTGACCTTAACCCCAAACTGCAAGAATCCTGCGGAAATGAGAGCGCAAATGTAACCTTGCTCAAAGTGCCCTTGAGGGGACTCGACCTTATGAATCAGTTCGACCAAGCTGAAAACGCCTTCCAATGACCCCTGGAAGCGCTTTAGAGAATCGTGGCTGCATCGTTATGATGAGGCAACTCAACCCTGCCCGAATTCAAATACATTTGCAGCGTTGGGAGATCGGGATCGCACAATAATCGATGCGCCGACAGGGTGAATCGGGGGCCAACTAGAAAACCCTTTTTTCATGCGCAGGAGAGCCGTGGTTGCATTGGCGAAGGATTGCACGATGATATCATGGAACGTGGAGGCATTCTCTCGTACGCAGAACTGTAGCAACAAATGTAGCGACTAGCTGTTTAGATGGGTTGGTTTGTGCGAGTACGGGGAAGGGTGGCTTTCCTAATTTTGCAATTACATATCAAGGGACGCCAACGCGCACGGGTAACCTTCAGGCGCTTTTGTAGAATATCGTTATACAGTCGATTTTGTAAAGGCAGGGACAGGAGGAGGCAGCGTATCACTGGAGGTTATTACGAGACCGCTGACAAATGCCCCCGGCGCGATCCGCCCGCAGTAATGGCGGACGCCGCGGCGGGCCAGGGCTACCCGAGCAGTTTATTGACTCCGCTCCTACCCTGCGGAGCCGCCTCAGGGCCTCACATCTCGATTTCAACGATCCTGTCTTCGAGGAAAATGTTGTTCTGGAGCCTTCCCCCTTGTGCGTCCTCGGAGCCTTCCGGACCGATCAGATCGCGAAAGTAAGCCTCGACCGCCTGACGAAAGGCCGGACGGTTGATGGGCCCGGAGTATCCCTTGAGTTCACCCACTTCCAGCGGGCCTCCCCCTACCCTCTGCCTGATTTCCACACTCAGGTCGGCGTGCATCTGACCATTCATCTCAAGATCAAAGAAAACTGCCGACACCATATGTTCGTCGTCACTTCCGTAATCGACGGAATCCTGGATGCACTTGTGAAACATCACCTTGGCTGTTCCCATGGGTTTTCTCCCGATGTTTACCCCGGTTGGTCACCGGAAGTGTAAAACTTGCGGAATTTCATTTCAAGGTGTTAGTGGGGAATGAATGCCAAGGGTAAGAATGCAGCAGGCAGGGGGAGCATTCATATTCATTGGGGGCGAAGGATTCAACCGTTATCTTTCGCCCGCCAAGGAGGGCTTCCTGTCTATCTTCTCTGCCGTCCCCCGGGCCGGCGCCCGGGGCTAGAGGTCTTACGCCCCACAAGCGGGGCTTTTTTGATTATGGGGGGACCGGTACCCCACCCTCGCTCTCCGCCTACGGCGGACGGAGCTTCAGGTGGGGCTTCCACTCTGACTGCCCTTCAGGCCTGGG
>JBAVHJ010000721.1:0-2693 GCA_049685715.1 Terriglobia bacterium
CACCCACACCAGCCACATGTTTTCGATATTGTCGCCACTCAAATCAACGCCGCGCCAATCGGCGCCTTTGAAGTATGTTGCGGAGAGGTCAACAGTTGAGCCGTTGGGTCGCGGAGTCTTCAGGACCGAACCGACCTGGGCGGAGATCTTGGGCGCAACGGAAGCGAAGTATTCGAGCAAACTTCCTTCCTGCGGGCTGAGTCTTTGGAGGTCATTGGTCTGGGTTTTGGGATCCCATGACTTATTCAACAGGGGGGTTCCTTTGGTGCTGAGGGCCCGGTCGAGTTTCAAGACGAAATCCAGGTTGCTCCAATCGACCGGCACGAAGGCCGCCCCGAACAAATCATTAAAGAAAACGGGGTCGGTACTGTTGGCGAGGAGTTGGACGGCGGTGAGTTTGGCGCGGTCACCGTATTTTGGTGAATTCAAAAACGGGTGAAGCGCGATGATCCCCGGCGGCAGCTTGCTGGTTTCGGAGATCGTTTTCACGGTCTGTTCCCACTGGGCATCCAGGGCGGCCTCAGTTTTGTCCTTCTCGGAGCGCATGAACTGCCAGTTCTGTGCGATCAAGGTGGCGGCCAAAATCACAATGGTCACCACGGGTGTCAGGATCGACACGTATTCCCTGAGGCGTTCAGAGCGTTCCCGTTTTGAAGCCGTCTCGTTCTCATGCTGAAGCTTCTGCTCTTCAAGCGCTACCTTCCGAAGTTCTGCCTGCGCTTTTTCCAGGTCCGATGAAAGTCTCAGAACCCCGGTCGCCTTCTCGACAGCGGAAGCCAGCTCTGACACCGATGCCTCCTGGGCTTTATTCAAGAGCGAACTGGCCGCAGCCCGGAGTTGCTCCAATTGATCCATGGTTCCTACTTTAATGGCGATGAGCGATTTGACTTGGAAAGCGGCCACCATTGTACACCGGTTTTTCTCGCTTCGCGACGTTCTTGAAAGGGACGAAAACGGGGGAGGACTGCCCTTGCAAAAACCGCAAAAACCGGGGACAGCTACCTATTTTTGTGGCTTCGACCACCGAGAAATGGTTAGCTATTTCCATGGTTCGGTCGATTTGTCGTATCTCCAGGTCCACGAAGGGCATCGACTTGCTTGAGCTTGCCAAATGGAATATACTTTTCCTCAGAATTCTCGATTCTTTTAGGCTGAAATCGTACTCCCGAAAGATAGCACCACACGCTAGATGGCACCCAGTCAGAATAAGTGAAAAAATAATGCCCGACGAGCCGAATGAAAAAATTGACCTCCTGCGGTTGGGCCTCGATTCCTATCGCGATGAGTATCGTGAATTATGCAACCAGTGGCAAAACCTGGACACTAAAGCTCAAGGGACCGGCGCAATTGCTGGAATTTTCCTGGCTGCGGCTGTCGCATGGTCCAGGAATATGTCAGACCCAATCACTCGCCTTGAGGGAGGCTTGTTGGTAAGTACAGTTGCCACACTTGTATTCAGCATTGTTCTGACGGTCTTCGCGATGCGGATTAGAACAATTACTGCCCCACCATTGGGGGACTCAACCACGGAAATGGTCAAGGATCTGACGCAAATCAACGTGACGGGAGAGATTAAAGAGCGAATCCCTCGTTTCTTGCAGGATCAAATCTCATTGTGGAGAGATTGCAACGAGGAAACGCAGAAGCAAAACCTAAGCAAGGCAAGAAAAATTTGGTGTGCACAGATTACCCTCTTGATTGCCGCATGCCTCGTTTCAGTACTTTTAGGCGTTACTCTGGTTCGAAGCCTGTTTTGATAAGGGAGGCGAAAGAATGAAATGTATTAAGCCTGAGTGCGAAAAGCTTGCTCTCGAGGATAGTAACTACTGTGAGATTCACAAGAGGGACATTAAGATCAAGAAATCCCCAAAGAAAAAAGCTGCAAAGAAAAAAAAGCATTAATTGGAACGCCGTTCAGCTGCGAGCTTTGGGACCATCTTTGTGGTAAGAAGCTATTACCGGAGGATGATGAGTCTCACGTGTGTGCAAACGGCAATTGCATAGGTCTACAAAAGATAGGGACGGCAACCAATTGTTCTGGCTTCGACCACCGAGAAATAGGTAGTTGCCCCAGTTTTGCCGGGGATGTGCTGGTGCTTTACACCGACGGCGTCGTCGAAGTGCCCGATCCGAGCGGGAAAGAATTCGGGTTGAAAGGCCTGGAGCGGACCATCCGGGGCGCGTGGAAGCTACCGGCCAGCGACATGATTCAGTCTGTCGTCCGGTGCACGGGGTTTTTAATCGGTTCCGCGGGATATAACGACGACTTCACGCTGATGGTGGTGAAACGATTGGAAAAATAGATAGAAAGATCCGGACAAATTCAGTTGTTAGAAGAGGCACGGGAGAAAGGCTGCGAGGCCCTTTGTTCAGGGCAAAAATATAGATAGCAACCCATTGTTTTGGATTCGACCACTGATGAAATAGGTGGCTGTCCCCCGTTTTCTTCGCGATCAGCGCACGCATGCTGGTTCCTACGGAGGACGCCGAGAAACTCGCCGGTTTTCTTGGCCTTGCCCGCAAGAGCTACGGCGAGATTCAGCTTCACGAACTCCGGCACGAGCGGATTTGGCGATTTTGCCTGCGTGCTGCCGCGTGGATTCTAAGATCTTTCTCGTTATCCCATTTCTCGAATTGAGCAAAGACAAGATTTACACACCCTCAGAACTCCAGGCCATCTGGAACAAGATGGT
>JBAVHJ010000722.1:0-3876 GCA_049685715.1 Terriglobia bacterium
TTTCTGAATAATTCCGGGTCAAACCCTTCCTCTTCAAGCCGCTCGTAAAGGGTCTTTATCTTGCGCTTGCTACCGATCAACCCGATGTAGCGTGCGGGGGTCTGGATCGCCCATCGAAGCACATTCAAATCTTCCTTATGGCCGCGCGTCACGATGACCAGGTAAGAAGACTCATTGACCTGAACCCGGCTATACGCATTCTCGAAATAATCGGCGATGACTTCCGCGGCTTCAGGAAAGCGTTTCTGGCTGGCATAGTCCGGCCGGTCATCAATCACGACGGTCTGAAAACCGGTCAGCGTGGCCACCTTTGAAATCGCGCGAGAGACATGGCCGGCGCCGAAGATGAACAAAGTGGGGGGAGGAAGAATTGGTTCCACGAACACCTCCAGTGTTCCGCCGCAAACCAGTCCGCTCTGATCCACGTCGTCCTCTGTCAGATCGAATGAAAGCATGCGGGATTTCTCCTCTCGCATGGCCTTTTGGGCCGCCAGGACGACTTCCGCCTCGACGCAGCCGCCCCCGATGGATCCCAGAATCGATCCATCCTCGCGCACCAGGATCTTCGCAGCTTCGTAGCTTGGAATGGATCCGCGAACACGGACGATTGTCGCCAACGCGGCCTGCTTGCCGCTCCTGCGAATCTTCGAGATCTCTTCGTAAATATCCATAATCCCTGTGCTGTCCAAATCGGAATTCGCGGACCTATTTAATTAGGAAGCCAGGAAACCAAGAGAGGCAAGAACAAAGACGACCCACGGGAGTATCTTGGTAAGCTGGTAAGGAGGGTACGTTGGACGCTCGGCGTCTTGGCTTCCTCGCTTCCTAATGGATCCTCGATCTTACTCCCAGAATATTACATCCCCTCTTTGGCGTCTGAACCGGTCAAGATTCTGAGCACGGCCTCCAGCACTCCACCTGCAATGGCGCGGGCCTTATCGGAGATAAGGAAACAACTCTCCGGATCATCGCGAGGGTCGATATCCGCCACTTTAATGCGGGGTGTCACCCGAGTGCCTTCATGCAGCAAACCCCGCAACACGCCCGTCAGCCTCGACTTCACCGGAACACGGTTAACGAACCCAATAATATCACCGGCCCTCACGGACTCACCAATCTTTTTGGAGGTAACGAAAACACCTTTCTGCGGGGGATAGACCACACGTTCGATCGAGGCCCCCCGCACTTCAGCGGGGATGCCGGTGTTATCTTCCGCACTTCCCTCCCCGATCACCCGCCCGAGATGATGCCCGCGATTGGTCTCAACCACAAAACGGACGTTCTCAGGCGCCCTAAAACCCGGACCCAGTCCAATGACGAAGACGCCCTCCGGATAATCCTGCGGCACGGTCGATTTCAGCATCCGGGCATCCACGAGAATGGGCAAGGGTTGTTCGAGGAGAGGAGCGGTTAGCTCCAATCCCGGATCGATGATGATGGGAAGATGATTGAGCCGAAGCTGATCCTTCGCCTCCTCCACGGAGGAAACCCGTTGCGCCTCGAGACCTTCAACGAGGTGAGACCCTGCGTAAATCGCTTCCGCGAAGGCGACTCCGCGCCGAATGGCGAGCGGCATTTGAATCTCTGTCATCACCGCCTTGAATCCGCAATGCCACAGCTTATGCGCGACCCCGCTGGCCATCTCCCCCGCCCCACGGATGAGGATGAGGAATTCTGCGTTCTCAGTTTTCTTCCGAGTCTCTAATCCCATCGCGCTCGCAGTCTTTCCAAATCTTCCACGAAATCGATGTCGAGCAACACGGCCTCGTCGTCAATGTCCACCCACTCGATTTGATCAGGGTGCCTGTTCAGGATCGATTTACAACCCACGTCGCCCCTCAGGGCACGAATCTCCTCCCAGAAAATCCGGGGAATGATCACTGGATTGCCCTGCTGACCTTTGAATCGAGGGGCCACGATATGATTCGGCGCCTGCTCCCATTGGGAAGCCAGTCGATTGAGGATATCGGTTCGGACTGCCGGCATATCGGCATGAGCGATGAGGACCGCCCCGCTCTTCGGATTGCACAATTCGAGCCCGCAAAGGATCGAACTGGCCATCCCGTGTGGAGGATGAGGATTGACGACTTTCCTCACCCGATCCGACAGGAGGCGCCTCGAAATCAACCCTGCCGTCTCTCGATTGACCACGATGATCACCTCGTCGATCACACTGGCCCACAAATGATCGATGGCCCAGTCGATCAGCCTTTTACGCTTGATCAACGCTTCGAGTTTCTCGCCGCCATACCGGTGTGAGAGTCCAGCCGCCAAAAGCAGGGATGAAATCACGGGTGCACTTTAAAAAAAGCAGGGAAGGAAGTCAAGGAGGGGGCAGCAGGGGGTCTCTACAGACCGCCAGAGGGCCGGTATGGGCCGCTAACTGAGCCGGATGGCAGCCCGGATCTCGGAATCGTTGAGGACATGATTCGATTGTTTGGCCACGGTGTAAATCGCATCGACGATCGGGTCGCTTGGGGCCATGCCGTGTTTTTCCAGCCAGTACACGATATTCGACTTTCCGCTCATCGGCCCGATCTCAATCACCTGCTCCAGGCCGAAGAGATGCGCGGGGACTCCAGAATAAACACTGTTGGCCAGCGATTCATCCTTTTTCCGGAACGCTTTAATCACGGCGGCCGCATGGACGCCGGTAGCAGTCCGGAACGCATCCGTCCCGAACACGGGGTAATTCACCGGGATGGGCACCCGTGTCGCCTTGGACACCGCCTGGCAATACAGCTTGAGTTTGCTCAAATCCTGGTGAATGATCCCCATGAGCTTCAAGTTGACCAGCAATTGATCCATGGAAGCATTGCCCACGCGCTCACCGATCCCCAGCGCACATCCGTGGAGTTGATCCGCCCCGGCCTCCAGGGCCGCCAGGCAATTGGGGATGGCCAACCCACGGTCACTGTGGCCGTGCCAGTCCACGCGGGCCGCGGCCCCACTGGGAGTGACAATTTCATCGATCACAAAGCGGATCAAATTCCGAACCCCCGAGGGTGTGGCGTGACCCACGGTGTCACAAACACAGATGGCACGGGCCCCACATTGAATCGCCGTCGTATAAAGAAGCTTGATCGTTTCGGGATCGGCCCGGGTGGTATCTTCGGTGACGTACATGACCGGGAGACCCAGATTGACCGCATAGCGAAGGGCCCGTTCGGTGGTTCGGACCAGATGATCCACCGTCCATTCTTCAGTGAATCGACGGATGGGGCTTGATCCGATAAAAGTCGCCGCCTCGATCTCCAGTCCCGTTCGCTGCACCACTTCCGCGATCGGCGTAATGTCGGCTTCCAAGGTGCGAGCTGCACAATTCGCCTGAATCTTCAATTTACCTTGAATGATTTCCCGGGCGAGTCGTTCCACGTCGGCACGAGCGCGCGGACCTGCGCCCGGAAGACCCAGATCCAAGGCATTAATCCCGACTTCATCCATCAAATGCAGGATCTCGATTTTCTCATCGATGGAAGGATCACGGACCGAGGGGGATTGGAGGCCGTCGCGGAGGCTCTCGTCATTCAGCAACACGTGCCTGTTCGTGATCGACGCGGCGCCGTTGGCCGTATTCCAGTCAAAAATCAGCTTTTCATCCATGGTGGAATTCGATGGGAGACAACCCCGGGATCCCGAAATCACATCTCGGCCCAGGTCGCTGCAGGATCGTGCTTCACATCCTCCGGGCGATACAGGGAGTGACATTCGACGCAGCGGTACAGCTCAGGGTTCTTGCCCACCTGTCGAACGAGTGCTTCGTCGAGATCATAATAGCGCTTGAGCTTCCCTTCGCAGTTTTTTCCTTTTTCGTCCTTAACGAGGCACACCCATTGGCCGGGCTTTTTCACGAGGATGCCTTCCGCCTTCTTCTTT
>JBAVHJ010000723.1:0-11243 GCA_049685715.1 Terriglobia bacterium
ATCCAGCCCGGCGAGGTAAAAACCGCGAGACTCACCACTAAGGCGAAAAACAGCTGGGCAAGACAAGCATGAAGAGTGGACACCGGCGGCGGCAGAAAAAAACGCACCGTAATCCCGCCGAAAACCCCCTGCACGATTACCGCCAGCAGGGCGACCACTCCCAGTCTTCTCATCCAAGTGCGGCGTTCCTTCCAGAGGATCCAGAGGGTCAAGACCACGGTCAATAATCCGACACTCGCGGCAATCATGCGGTGACCATGTTCGTACAATATCCCGCCCACCATGGGCGGCATCCGAAAACTCCCGAAGGAGGTCGGCCAATCGGGAACCGAGAGTCCTGCATCATTGCTGGTCACCAGCGCTCCCGCCACGATGAGAACCAAAGTAGCCAACGATAGAAAAACAAGAAACCGGTGCAGTCCCCTCCCGCCGGGGAGGGGTGTGGTGCCGGCCGACTCAGACTCCTGGAATCTATTCAATGGCTACCCTCTGCCTTCAATGAAACTGTTCTCTTCAGGCGATCCCGACCTTCCGGAAGCACCCGCTCGATCCTGCCGAATCCCCGATTACTCACCCTTGAACGAAAAATCTGCAGTCTTGGTTTCCTTGGCCCCCACCGTGACCTTCATCGTCTGCGTGCCCAGCTTTTCCTGCCACGCCGAAATGGTGTAATCTCCCGGCGGCAACCCCTTGATCTCAAAACTTCCATCGTCGCCCGTCACACTGAAGAAGGGGTTCTTCACCACTCCAATGTAGGCTTTCATCCACGGATGCACATTGCACTTCACCGGGATCATCGTTTCGGGGCGGTTGAATTTTTTATCCAGCGGCGATGCCTTGGGCGGCATGGAGGTGTTCCACTCCGGGTTCTCCTTGGGCATGGGATGGATGTTGTGGGTCGTGTTGTCGCTGTTCAAAATCTGCAGTGCTTGCCCGGCCATCACCCCCAGAACATGAGGGTGATACGTGCATCCCCGCTGATCCAGTTGGGCCGGGGTCGCCGGGGCCGCAAAGGTGTAATTGCCCAGACCGTCGGTCACCGACACAAACACATCCTTCAACGTATTGTTGGAATTCACTTCCAGATCCTGCGTATAAACCGGGCCTGAGTTCGCTGCGCCGCAGGCCGGTTCGGTGTCCATGTGAATCACCTTCGGTTTCGGTTTCTCTCCGGTGTAAGAGATCTTGCCGGTGATCGCCCCGACCGTTGATTGATCAATCGCGGTGGGCGCCTTCTGCGCGGAGGCGGAAGGTTGTTCGGTGGGTTCGGACTTCTTGCTGCACCCCGACACAGACATCGTCAGGATCAGGGCCGCGATGGTTAGAAACGAAGCGAGTTTTATTTTGGTCATGGCCTTCCCTTGGTGGTTTTGGGTACGGTTAAGAGTTAAGATCTTATCATCATCGTTCATTATTGAATCCCGCAATGATGAATCCATTTTACATTTCACGTTTAACACATGACATCATAGAATGCATGAAGTGCTCCCCCAGACAAGCATGAAGCTTCATCGTCGGGACAGAAGCTTTCGCTGCTCCTCAGGAGAGAGTTGGAACATATAGCGGACCAGCAGTGCGATCTGGTCTTTGTCATAGCCTTTGAAGAGATCGGGCAAAGGTCCGGAGAAAACGTACCGTCCCCCCTGCAGCTTAAACAGATTGGAAGGCATCGAGGTCCCCGGACTGATCACCGCCGGATCCGCAATCCACCGCGCCGTCCAATTGGGCTTCAACCGATCCTTCGCCAGGAGGAAATTAGGGGCGGTGGCTGTCTTGTCATGAGTCGTTTCTCCCGTCGCATGGCACTTTAAACAGGGGGCAGCCTTCGAGGTAAAAAGTTCCCTCGCCATCTGTGATTCCTGGGAAGATAACGCCTCAAGCCTCTGCGGGATATAGGGCTCAGCCTGAGTCGACAACGCCGTGAAGAAGCGCACCAGCTTTCGAATCTCGTCGGGTGAAAAGAAAAAGGTCGGCATGCGGGCTTTCAGGTAGGGCCGCACGCCATTGCGGTCCGTCTCCGTGGTGTTGAGCGCGGGGTTGCCGAGGAACTGTTCCAACCACCGCGGGTTCACACGTGCCCCTTCACCGACCAGGCGCGGAGGCAACTGCTCCCGCCAATCCGGGTTTTGGTACCGGGGCAAATCCATCAGCACGGAACGTTGCCCGAGACGAACCTGGTGGCATCCCATGCAGTTGTACTTTCGGACAATCCACCAACCCTCCTGGATATCCCTGGCCTGCCCCGAAGGATTGTAAAAGAGATCGTTGGGCCAGGACGAATCCACGCTCCCGATGAGGAACGTGGTGATCGCTGACCGCTGTTGATCATCCAGATGCGGATTGGGCATCCGTAGCTTTTCGAGCGGCGACTTGACCATGCCGGTATCGTAAATCTCCGGCTGTTGCAGCTTGTGCTCGATGAAACCTTTCCCTGTGTACCATCCTTCATTCTTGGCCTTGCGAGCGAGGAGAGCGAAGTCGAAATTATCGATCGGCTTGCTCCCTTCTTTCGTTAGCTCCGTCCCGATGCGCCCTTCCTCCTCGAGGCCCGCAATTTCATGACAACTGGCGCATCCGTAAAACTTCACATACTGCACCCCTTTGGCCTTCAGCCCGGGGTCATCCATGAACGCCGCGGGAGGATAGGAAGCATTGGTATGCCGCTCGGTCACCAGGTAGGAGGCAATGTCCTGCGCCTCCTTCCACGACAGCCGCAAATTCGGCATCACCGTGGTTTGCTGCACTTGGAGTTCATGGCCGTCGTTGGGGCACTTCGAGTGGTCCGGATCAAAAACGAACGGCAGCCCATGCTTGGCATAATCCGCCGCGGTAATCTCTTTTTTCTCGAATGGGCAGTACGGGAGCGTTCT
This sequence comes from Terriglobia bacterium, assembly GCA_049685715.1. Classification (GTDB taxonomy): domain Bacteria; phylum Acidobacteriota; class Terriglobia; order JAIQFV01; family JAIQFV01; genus JAIQFV01. Next base: position 2,871 of record JBAVHJ010000723.1, read on the forward strand.
CTCGCGGGGGTTGTGAATCCAGCGAACCAGGTAGTCGTAGTTCGCTTTCTCCCCGACGCGACTCAGGTTCGCGGCGAAGGTGCCACCCGTTTTCTCGTTCCCCTCCCCCATGGAATGACAGGCCAGGCAACCTCGCGTCTCGAAAAGCTCCTTGCCATTCTGAGCGTCCCCCGGAGGCTGCTTGGACACCGACGCCTCCGTCCCCGACTGCCAGATAAAGGCGGCGATTGCCTGACGCTGCTCCTGCGACAAGCGGAAATTGGGCATCTTGGTCGTGGGACGAAACGCCGTCGGCTGCTCCAACCAGACCGGAATCCATTCCTTTTTTAACTTGAGACGAACATCCTTGAGGTTCGGGCCTATTTTTTTCTGCTCCCGCAACAAACTCTTGGATTGCATGTCGAGCTGCTCCATCTGGGCGTCGAGCAGGCTGATCTTCATGGGGATTTCCTGGGCTTTGGCCAGGAGCTGCCGCGCTTCCTCGTTGGTGGCAGCGTTTTCGGAGTCCTTTTCCAGGGCTGCAATCTCTTTTTGATTCTCTTTTTTCTGGTCTTCGAGGGACCGAAGGGTTTGATTGACAGCCAGCAACTGTTCCGGCTCCTTATCGTAGCCTTCATAGCGATGGCAGCCCATGCACCCGCGTTCCCAGTACATCTGCCGGGCGTAGTTCAGTGTGTCCGCGTGGTCGAGCACGATATCATTCAGGTGACACTGCACGCAACCCGCGTCCGCGTTCTTCGAGGCGTACATCGGCCAGAGCCAATGTTCATTTTGTCCGTGGGCCTTTTCGGCGCTGGTGGTGGCACGCCCGTTCCCGTTGTGGCAGGGGGTGCAGCCGAAGCGGTCGGGATTGTGAATCTTCAAAAGCTCCCGGTCCGGATGGCTTGTGAAGGCTCTCTCCCCACCCAACTCCCTGGCTTCAAGAACCAGCGGCTCGCGAATTCCCACGTGGCACGATTCGCAACGATCCACGATGCCGTACTCAGGCACATTGATCTGCTTGATTTCGACGTTGAAGGCCTCCATCTTTGAGATGAGAGAACCCACCTGCTGTTCCGTCAATCCGATCATGCGGTCTTCCAAGTACTGGTCACGTTTCTTGCGGAAATCACTGGCCTGCTTTAAAGCCTCCAGACGGGTGGCCAGCAGGTCGGCTTTCAACCCCTTCAATCGGTCGAATTCTTTCTCCAATTCTTCAAACGTGTAGCTGACCCTTTCTTTTTTTTCCGAACCGTCCAGCAGGGGCAGCTCCACCTTGAAGGGGCCCCTCTTGATTTCTTCGAGTTCCTTCTCGAGCGAAGGTTTGGAACGCGGTGAGGCGTGTTCGATTTCGTAGATTTTCGCGCTCACCTCACTCCGCGCGGTCTGGAAGGTGTCGGTCAGGGCCGTCGCGCGGTCGTCGATCAGGCCCACCTGCCGATCGATGTCCTTCACCTTGGGGGTGGCCTCCAACTCGGCAGCTTTATAGGCCCGATCCAGTTCCTGGTAGCCCTCCGTCTTCCTGATCTCCTCTTCAGCCCCTTTTTCCCGGGGTTTCAATTTCTTCAGATGGGACAGGTAGAGTGATACAAATTTTCTCTGATAACTCTTCCACGGCCGCAATCCATACACTTCGTCATACAGCGCCCAAAACAAAGTCAGGATCAGAAGGATTGAAGAGATCAGATAGATCGCACTGTAGGAATTGCTCGTGACCGGGTCTTGCTCTTCCGGTGGAGGCGTCGGCGTCTCAGGCACCCGGAACCTCCTTCACGCTTCTCCCCTGCAGCATCAGATATTGAACCATGGCGTGATCCATATGTATTTGATTCGAAATGCGTGACGGATGAAGATCTTCAACGGGAGCAGCAGCATCATAATGAGGAAGAATTGCAAGGTTAGGTATTGCAATAAACTCATCCGCTTGAAAATCTTCCGATTGAATTCATTGAGGGTGATGATCTTATGGACCAGCAGGCCCGCAAGACCATAATAGACCGCCATGACAATGGCCCCCAGGATTCCCTTTCCCCAAGCACTGGTGATAAAGAATAGATCGGGCAGGTCGCGGTTCACCTCAAAGACGACACGGCTGTGGTCCCAAGTTTGACCCGGCCAGAACCACATCCAACCCGGGCCGCGTATAAAAGTCCCAATGAAAATCATCGTCAACCACAGGACCAAAAAACCGAAGCAGAATGCGGCGATCGCCCACTTGCGCTGTTTCAAGGTGTAATAACCTGCGCCCAGCGGGTTTTCGTCCATGTAGGGGATCGCCGCCAAACCGACCAGGATCAAAGAAGGCAGGACAACCCCTGCCATCCAGGGATCAAAATAAACCAGCATCTCTTGCAGGCCGAGAAAATACCACGGGGCCTTGGCGGGGTTCATCGTGAAATTGGGATTTGCAGGTTCCTCCAGGGGGGCATTCAAAGTAATGGACCAGATCATCAGAATGACCGTCACAATGATCGCCGCCAGGAATTCAATGCGCAGCAGATAAGGCCACACATGGACTTCTCGAGGCCACTCGGGCTTGAAGGGAAGGGTTTTTCGATGGTGCGTTTTGGCAAGCTCCGGGCTGCCCTCCAGGGCTCCGATCAACTGGTCATTGGCGCGGGCCTGACGGAAGGCGTACCACGTGTAAAACGGGACGAGGAACAAGAGCGCCACAATGGGGATATTGTCTGGCGTGGAAGCAATTTCCCAGAGCTGTTGCCAGTCCATTAGTGTCCTCCCGCCTTGGTGGGCGCTACGACGGCGCCACGCTTCAATTCCTTGATCTCGGACTCCAACATCACCGGCGCCGGTCCGGAAATGCCGCCATCCTTTCGGACGCGCCAGAAGTGCACGGCCATGAAAATCGAGATGAGGATGGGAATTCCAATGCAGTGCCAGATGTAAGACCGCAGCAAAGCGTTGGCATCCACAATCGATCCGCCCAGCAGGGCAAACCGGATGTCATTGAACGGATTCATGCCCAGTTGAGGTCCAAACGGCCCTTCGTTGCCCAGCAACGGCGTCGCCCGAGCCATGCCGGTTCCCACCGTTACGGCCCAGAAACCCAGTTGATCATCCGGGAGCAGGTAACCGGTGAAGGAGAGCAGCAAGGTCAGCAACATGAGGACGACCCCCACCACCCAGTTAAACTCCCGCGGTTTCTTGTAAGACCCGGTCAGGAAGACGCGGAACATGTGGAGCCACACCGTGATGACCATGAGATGCGCGGCCCAGCGGTGCATGTTGCGCAACAGCTTTCCAAAAGGAACATCCGCTTCCAGGTAGAGGATGTCGCGAAACGCCTGGCCCTTGGTGGGATGGTAATAAAACATCAGGAGAACGCCGGTAAAAGTCAGCACAATGAATAGGTAGAACGAGATTCCTCCCATCCCCCAGGTGTAGCTGTACCGAACAGCGTCGCGATTAATCTTGGCAGGATGGAGGTGCAGGAAGACGTTAGTGAGGATACCCAGGGCGCGGCCGCGCGGGGTGTCGTCATGTTTCACCCGAAACACGGATTTGAACAGCTGGGTCCGATCAATCTCCTTGTAGGCCTTGATCTCTTCAGTGGCCTTCTCCTTGAGGGCTTTCGTATCTCCTTTCACCTTCTCAAGGACCGAAGTCAGCCCCTTCTGCCCTTTGTTGTTCCCGTTCTCGTCTGCCATCCCTGACTCCGTGGTTTCCAAATTATGCTTGGGTGAAGAAAAATTTCCTGTGGATCCCTGAACCTAAACCGCGATGAATGCCCCCGGATCGCTGAAGTGAGTGGGTTGCCCCTTGGGCCAGGAATATAGTCTTCCGGTATCCACGACGATCTGCCCCTCGGCATCCAGCTCGACGCGGGCACGATCCATCGGGCGCGGGGCGGGCCCTTCGAAGTTGACTCCCTCACTGGTGTAGCCACTCCCATGACACGGACACTTGAACTTATCCTCCGCCGGCTTCCAGTCAGGGGTACACCCCAGGTGCGTACATTTCAGATAAATGACGAACAGACGCTCCGGTTCTTTGACGACGGCGATCCGGTAAGCCTTCTGGAACTTCGTATCGACGCCAATGGAAAAGTCCGAGGGATACCCGACTTTGAAGATGGTGCTGGGTTCAAAGAGGGCGCGCGGGAAGAAAAAGCGGAGGAACATCAGGAAACTGACCCCGAGATAGCCGACGATGCACGCCCAGATGATGCGACGCCGCTTTCCCAGCAGCTCGTCTTCGGCCGGGGAGGCTGCCGCCGGGGTTGGCTTGGCGGTGGGCTTGCCCGGAGCTGGTTTCACCTCCGGCTTGGAATTTTGGCCCAGTATTGTCGCGTCCGTCGATTCTGCCATAGCTCCCTTCACCCTGCCGGCTTGTCGCCAAACAACCGCCGTAAATCGCTTCCTTGCGAGTTCAGCTCAAGAGGGATTCACCCCCTTGGCTCAATTGGAAATATAGACGCAACCCACCCCTTCGATTCCGACAACACTCTTCAACCATTGTTTCCTAGCTGTCGGCAACATTCTTCAGCACCGGATTAGAAGCGGGAGATTGGTGATCGGGCTGAAATAAGAGATTTTAAGAATGGTGAAGAGTTTTGCGTGACCTGGAGCACTGCGCGTCTGCCAGCTAAACGGTGTTGCTCAAGAATTGCTCTTACCCGGCTTATGAATTCGTTTTGAATGAAGCGAAAATATAGTTCACGCCCAAATCTATGTCAAGGGGGTAAAGAGTTTCTTTTACAACAATCCCCAATCCGAAATGGAAAGGGGCGTCCCATGGGATCATAAACGCCGTCGCGCAGAGGTTCGAACAGGGAGAATCTATTTCAGGGCGGTCACTCCCGCAGCCATCTCCTGAAGCTTTGGTTTTTGGGCAAGGATGAACGCCACAAAGGCTCTGACAGCGGAGGACAGGAACTGACGAAGTGAAACCACCGCCACCGACCGCCGCAAGTGATGATCCTTGATCTTCAATTGCACCAGCTTGTTTCCCAAGACTTCGTTCCGAATCGCCCATGCGGGCAGCAGGGAAATGCCCACTCCATGCTCCACCATGATCTTGATGAAATCGGCGTCATTGGATTCGAGGGCGAGCGTGGGTTTCACTGCGACACGACTGAAAAACTGGTCGGTGGCGCGGCGAATGGAGGCGCCCCGCTCAAACAGGATCAGCCGCTCCTCTTGAATGTCTTCCACGTTCACAGCAGTGCTCTTCCCCAGCCGGTGATTGCGACCCACCACCAGAACCAGCTCATCTTCGAATAGCTCCGTGACCTGAAGCGTCGGGGAGTACACCGGCAAGGAGGCAAAACCGACATCGACTGAACCATTCAGGATATCGGAAACCGTCTGCTCAGTGTTCGCGGTGGTTCGAAATGTCAGTTCAATCCCGGCATGGGCTCCCATGAATTCCTCGAACAGGGGTGCAAATAAGTGAACGAATGCTTGCGTCGCCGCAGCCACCCGCACGCGCCCAGTCGGAGCTGTTTCACCTCCAGACAACCGTTGCTGTAACGCCTTGGCATCATCCAGGATCCGGTCCACATACTCCACCGCAAGCTTGCCGGCGTCGGACAATTTGACACCACGCTTCATGCGAATAAAGAGCGGTTCCCCCAGCTCTGACTCTAAAGACTTGATATGTTGACTCACCGCCGACTGCGTGAGATTCAACCGCTCGGCTGCCCGGGTGAAATTCAAAGCATCGGCAACCGCGCGAAACGTGCGCAGGTGAAACATCTCCATAGCTCACTCCTCTAAAGTTGAATCCCTAACTAGTTTAAAGTTATGAATTCATGGAAGATATGACATTTCTTATGATTAGCAATACTTATTGGTTCTATAATATCAATAAATTGGACATATGATAAGTTATCATGGACAATTGCTGCCCACAAATCATTTAGGAAGCAATCGTAGCCTATACCTACTTTTCAAAGTACGACCTGAGTACCCGGTCATGTTGTCCGCTTGGGCAAAGCGATTGGCAATTGAAGAGACACCCGCCACGAGTGTTAGGCGTTGCGGTCCGGGAGAGAAAGTCGAATGAGCTCTGGGCTCATCAACGACACGGAGGGATAAATGAAGGAACAGCCCAATTCAGTCAAGCAATACCTGATAGCCAGTGATTTCGACCAAACCCTCAGCTTCAATGACTCGGGCCTGATCTTGAGCGAGCTGCTCGGGCTGTCGGGTTTCCATGAAAAAATCACCGGGCTTTCAAAGATCAACCTCGTGCAGCAGGGGGGAGAATTGGTGTACCTACTCCTCCACGACCCGGAATATCGCCGGGTCCGGCGGGAGCACCTCATTGAGGTTGGCAAGCGAATCCGATTGAAGGAAAATATTCAACTGCTCTTGAAGCTACTCGACAATGCCATTGAGGGTTATCGCTTTCAATTCAATGTGATTTCAGCGGCGCCGGTAGAAGTCGTTCAGTCAGCCCTGGACGGAGTCGTTTCTCCCGACCACATTTTCGGGACCCGTTTTCGTTACGACCCTTCCTCCGGAGAGATTCAGTCCATCATCCAGGCGGCCGCCGGATACGGCAAGGTGACTGTCCTGGACCAGCTTCAGTCGGCGCTGAAGGTTAGTGCTGATCGAATCGTCTACGTGGGCGATGGCAGCTCGGATATCCATGTCATGTTGCACGTCAATCGGCGTGAGGGATTGACTATCGCGGTCTCTGAGGCAAAGCACATCTCCCAGATCGCCCAGCGGACGGTCTTGAGTGACGACACGCTGAGCATCCTCATCCCCATTCTTGAGGAGATCGTCGGGTGGGACCCGGGACGCATCCGCCACTTCTTGGAATCGCACGGCATTCTAATCCGTGAATGGGACAAGGTGAGGACGGACTGGGTGACGCTCAGCAACGACCTCACGAAGCCGGCCGTAGGCCTGGAAGGAGCGGGCGCCTGATGGGAGAGCTCCATTCCGAATCTTAGTGGTTCGAAATTGGGAATTCAGTCTTTTGGGGGCTTCAAGAAATTCTGTGGGCGATAGCAACCCGCAAAGTCCGCTATGAAGGCGGCAAGAACGCCAAAGGGGCACGCATTGGAATCTCGATCGCATAGCGACGTATCCAAGTGCCGTTGCCCTGAAAGGGCACTCTTCAAAAGCCCAGGGCGGCGCCCTGGGGTCACACAATGCCCCCCCTCGAACCCAGTAGGGGTTCTCTAGCGTCAGGAGTCTTTGATGACCATTCGAGGGTTAGGGCGCTCGAAATCTTCAATGCGCGCGGCCTCGCCCTGAATTGGTCCTGCCTCGTGGGGCGAGAGGACTCGGAATACCCCTCTTGATTCCTACAATTTCCGAATGCGCAGGTTTTCCTATCTTGTTACCGTCATCAAGGGATTGCCCCTTCAGGGCAAACCAAAAACTAAACGACGGCCATGGTCCCCAGGGCGGCGCCCTGGGCTTTTGAAGGTCGCCCTTGCAGGGCGGGCACAAATTCCCTTTTTTTACCCAATCAATTTCAAGGTGCGCCAGTTTTTTATCCTGGCAGTGAGATGAATTCGCTCGCCTCGTGGAGGCCACAGCGCGTCACTTTATTAGAACGATGTTCTTGGCTGATCCGTCGTCAGGGGATTTGACCCACGCAACTTTTTTCACGCGGTCATACGTCCAACCGCTTTCAAGCTGGAGCAGTTCCGCATGGTTTCTGGTTCGGGGAAGATCGTGTCCTTCAACCTGAATCATTTTCGGGGGATTGTCCAGCGCGTTGAACTTCAACTGATAAGCACGCGGGGGTGGCACATAACCGCCCTCACGCTTCCCAATTTCCAGGACAATTTGTTGATCCGAATTGTGACAACGGAAAGGCGTGCGGGCGAATCTGCCCTGCTGATACTCGTACGTCCGTCCGTCGTCTTCGTACAATGAACCGCTTGAATCACCCCCGGGAAAAATATCCAGAGTCAGCGGATTGATGGGAGCCTCATCGGTATACTGAACGACCTGCTGCATGGGGATAATGGCACCCCCACGCGCGTACAGAGGCAACTTATCGAGCGGGGCGTCCGCCGGAATTTCTTTCGGCCCCCTCAATTTCTCTCCCGTCCAAAAATCGTACCAGTCCCCCGCGGGGAGATAGATTGAGCGGCGCGTGGCCCCTTGCGTCAGCACCGGTGCGACGAGCAAATCAGGGCCAAAGAAATACTCCGTATCCGTGCGGTAGGTCTTCGAATCGGATGGAAACTCCAGAAATAAAGGACGCATCACCGGGATGCCCGTCCGCGCCGCTTCTTCAAACACCGAGTACACGTAAGGCATGAGCTGATAACGCGTTTGGATATACCGTCGGTTGATGGCCTCATACTCAGGACCATAGGACCACGGTTCCCGGTCGCGGGTCCCTTTGTCGGAATGTTCTCGCATGAACGGGCTGAATGCTCCCGCTTCCAAAAAACGGGTGTAG
>JBAVHJ010000724.1:0-32030 GCA_049685715.1 Terriglobia bacterium
GCCTAAGGGTATTTGCGTGATTCATAAGTCTGAATTCCGAAGTGGAACCCTCGATTAACGCCACCACCCTAAACACTTGTCCTGGAAACTTCTTGGGGGAACCCGGCCGGGACTAGACCACAGCTTCTGCTCTATTTTATTCTGCAAATGTAATCTCCAACCCGAGTTCAAGGCCGTGGAGGCGCCACACCAGGTTCCCTCTTTAGTTTAGCCCCGTCGCCAAACATTACCCGATCTCAAATTTGAAATTTCAAATCTTGCCTGTCGATCGGGGGAGGCTTCGGTCCTCCCTGCCGTTACCTTGCCGCCCTCCGCGTGTTCGCGTGGGGAGCAATGCCTGTGACCAGCGGGCATATGGTCTTGGTCCCAGCTGGTGGGGAGAAAAAGGGCATTTATCGATCCTTGCTGCAATTCTTTGGAGAATATCCCTGGGGTTTCAAGTGCGGAATTCAGGATTCGTTCTTTACCGTACCCGCTCCAGATACTTCCCTTCCTCTGTGTCGACCCGGATCACCTCACCCACATCGATGAACGCCGGAACCTGGACCATAAGCCCGGTTTCCAGCTTGGCCGGCTTTCCGACGTTTGAGACGGTCGCTGATTTCAACCCCGGTTCGGTTTCTACCACTTTGAGATCCACCGTCGCCGGCAATTCGATGCCGATCGGTCGGCCCTCAAAAACCATGATCTGGACCTTCAGGTTGGGAGAAAGATAGTCCGCGTCTTCACCGAGCATGTCAGCCGGGATATTGGTCTGCTCGTAGGTCTTGGTGTCCATGAAAAAATAATTGGTTCCATCCTTATATAAGTATTCCATCTCCGACTCATCCACATTGACCTTTTCGACGGAATCCTGCGAGCGGAAACGGTGTTCAAAGATGGCGCCCGTCCGCAAATTGCGGATTTTGGCTTGGACAAAGGCCCGCAGATTCCCCGGCGTCCGATGTTCCACCGTAAACACCTTGTGCAGCTCGTTATTGTGCCTGATCAGCATTCCACGCCGTAAATCGTTACCCATGATAAACATATTTCAACAGTCCTCCCTGGAATTGAATCCTGTTCTGAGCTCCCTCTGCGATTCACCAAAACCTCGCAGCATCCCCCATCTATCGGCCCTTCGGGGTCGATCCGGACATCAAGCGCTCAATCTCCTGAATCGTACTGGGCAACCGTGACGAAAGCTTAATCACCTTGCCTTCATCACTGATCATGTAATCATCTTCGATTCGAACTCCCAGACTTTCTTCCGGGATATAGAGTCCCGGTTCGATCGTAAAGACCATGTTTTTGTCAATCGGCCGATTGTAGTTCCCCACATCATGAACTTCCAATCCAAGCCAGTGTCCGATCCCGTGGATGAAGTAATGATCCAGGGTATCGTTCTCGCCTTTCGGCCCCCGCAACGGACTTTTCTTGAAATAGTCTTTCACCACCTGGGTTAAACTCCGCAACAGGGTCTTGCCGGGCACGATGGCGCGGACTGCCTCCTCCTGGGCTCCCAACACCAGTTCATAAATCTGTTTCTGTCGGTCCGTATATTTTCCATTGACGGGGTATGTCCGGGTAATGTCCGCCGCATACCCGCTATACTCCCCGGCGGCGTCTACAACCACTGTTTGGCCGCTCTTCATCAACTGGCTGTTCTGATTGTAATGCAACACCGTGGAGTTAAACCCTGACCCCACGATGGGAGCATAGGCGGCCCGCTCACAACCCTCATTCTCCCATGTGGATTTAAGGAGGGCAGCCACTTGGTATTCATAAACTTCCGGCTTGATCGCTTTTATCGCCGCCAAGTGAGCGTCCAAAGACGCATCAATGGCCTTTTGCAAAAGGGTAACTTCCGATTTGTTCTTGACCTGCCGAAGATCGTCAAGGGGGGATCGAGCGTCCCGGATTTCCGCAAAGGGAGCCAGGGCCTTCAATTGCTCAACCTTCTCTTGTTCGCGCGAAAGTCGCAGGTTTGCCGTCGGCAGAGGAAACACCGTGTAAAGGACCTGACCCGTGCTCAGGGCATTGCTCATCTCCCCGGGAAAACGGTCCAGGGGTAGCACCAGCGGGAACCCGGTCAATGTGGTGGCCTGTTTATTCAAAGGACTCAACTTCGGCCCGGTCCACCGTTCCCGCACGGGATCCGGGTTGGCGAGGAACAGGATCTCCCGGGTTGTTTGTTCGCTCGGAAACATGGCCGTGGCAATATTCTGGCGTCCTTTGGGGAGCAGCATCAGAATCGCCCCGGGCTCATCCCACCCCGAAAGGTAATAAAAATAATCATCCTGTCGAAACGGAGTCAGATCGGCGTCGGCTTGCTCGGACTCCTTCAATCCAAAGACCACGATCACCCCATCCTTCAGTTTCTCGATGGATGCGGCGCGGCGTGCACGGTAAACCTCCATCGACTCTTTTTCCCGGCCCCAAACCAGAACGGACGACCAGGTCAAGAGGGCAATGATTCCGGCTAGCCATACACCGGCAAACCGGTCCTTGAATTTGAGTCGCATTGGCGGGCTCCCTGAATACCTTATTTCGACTAAACTGCTCGGGCAAATACGCAATAAAAAACCCAGCGTTTTTCGCTTCCCCGCTGGGTATTTCGTTCAAAATCTCCAAATTGGATCGTCGACTACAACCGTGTTCGGGCCGCTCCGTCCGGTGGGCTGTAACCGATAACCTGCTCTTCCATTGCTGTTAGTCTGCACGATGAAGAACCTCTTCGGTCGAAAGGACAGTGGCATATTGCCCTTGCAGGTTGGCCAAGGACATGGCGTGGATCTCCTCCGCGCTGCGGAAGCGGCCCTCAAAATCCTCCCCGTCAAACGTGGCCGTGGCATCAGAGAAGACCTGCCGTTCGGGGGAGCCTCTCTTCCGCTCTCTCCGGCCGCATGCGGTCATCCGACCTTCGCTGTGTGCTTGGGGAACAAGGCCACGAACTGCTCCACCAGAGCTTGTCGCATCGCGCGCAAATTCTCTACGTAAGTCTGCATCAGCGACATAAACCCGGTGTAGAGGTATCCGATCACGAAGAGGACCAGGAAGGGTGTCACGGCATAATCTTCGTTTATAATCAGGTAGTACACCGTCAACGCAAAATAGATTCCCAAGAGCAATTCGATGTAGGGCGTATAGCCGCTCTTGCGTCGATATTTTTTCACCGTCCACTTGTCGCGTTGTGTTTCAATCCGGTACTTCGGCGTCCGCTTGAAGCTGGTTTGAATTCCCAGCAGGGCCTCCACGACCGCGCGGGAATTTGAAACGGAGAGCCCGATGCCGGTCGCCATCAAAAAAGGCAGGTACTTGATCTTTCGCCACCACGAATCCGGAAACAACTCGCGCTGCGAAACGAGGTAGAAGGAAGACACGGAGAACGTGGAAGCCAAAAACAAGGGCAGATCGATCCAGAGCATCTGGGTCCATCCCTGGTAGAAACGGACAATGGTCGCCGGAAGCAGCACCAGGGAAAGCACGACCATCAGAGGGTAAGCAATGTTCGCCGTGAGGTGAAAAAAGGCCTCGATTTTCACGCGGAGCGGCAGCTTGGCCCGAAGGACCATGGGCAGGTCCTTTTTCGCACACTGAATCAACCCTTTGGCCCACCGGAACTGCTGCACCTTGAACGAGGTCATCTCCACCGGCAGCTCGGCATCGCACACCACCTCCGGTACATACACAAACTTCCAACCTCGCATTTGCGCGCGGTAGCTGAGGTCCGTGTCTTCCGTGAGCGTGTCGTGCTCCCAGCCGCCGGAGGTCTCGATCGCCTTGCGCCGCCAGATCCCTGCCGTCCCGTTGAAGTTGAAAAAGCGCTCGGCCACAAACCGCGCCCCATGCTCGATCACGAAATGACCGTCGAGGAGGATGGATTCGACCTGCGTGAGGAACGAATAGTTCCGGTTGATGTGGCCCCACCGCGTCTGAACCATTCCCACTTCCGCACTGGTGAAATAGTGAATGGTCTGGTTGAGAAACTCCGGGGGCGGCATAAAATCCGCGTCAAAAATGGCGATAAACTCACCGGTAGCCGATTTCAGGCCCTCTTCAAGAGCCCCCGCCTTGAATCCCGTCCGATTCTCACGATGGTGATACGAGATATTCAAGCCGGTCTTCCGGTAGCGTTCCACGACGTCCATGGCAATCTGTTGTGTTTCATCCGTGGAATCGTCCAGCACCTGGATCTGCAACAATTCCCCTGGATAGTTCATCCCGCTGGTCGCTTCCACAAGGCGTTCCACGACATAACGCTCGTTGTAGATTGGCAATTGAATGGTCACCCGCGGGAGCTCTGAAAAATGATCCTTGATCTTGGCACGGTTGGCACGATGCTTGAAGTAGAGGTACACCAGGTGGTAGCGGTGAAGGCCATACATCGCCAGAATCACCAGCACCGTAAAGTAGGGAATGAGAAAAGCCAGATCAAACAAATTCGTTTGATACAACCCGACAAAGCGATCACGGGGGAAAAAGTGCCGCAACGTCTTTTGCCAGGGCGTCAACGGCGCTGCTGCCAAAAGCAACCAGAGCTGGGACCACATAAAGAACAATCCTTGCCAGATGAGCTGGAATTTGAATTAAAAGCGCCAGGAGTCGCCTACCTGTGGCGCTCGTGTTACGCCTTGCGAAGGAAATGCATCAGCCTTCAGGGATTTTTCCCATCGATGACGCCGGCGGTGCCAGAGAAAAACGGACCGCTCATCTCTTGCCTCCCGATGAGCTCACTCGAGTGTTCCTACCGATGGCCGAGAACCCTTTGATTATATTGAATCCCCTTAAATTGTCAATCGAACTGACAGGGGCAATTTGAAACTGATTGTGGAAGCAAATCACTGCCCGGAAAGGCAATGCGGCCGATGAATCCAAACCTCCAGTAAACGTTTGACGTCGATTTTCATGGGCACGCACCTAAGGCGATCTGACGACTCTGGTATGACTCTGCTTTCGTTGGTCTTCGGCCATGTCCAGGGCCCTCATTCGTGTACAGAATTGTATCCCCCGGAGGATATTTCTCCGGCTTGGTCTCTCTTCTGCAAAATCGGTCTAACTGCCAAAAAATAAGTGCCAGAATGACAACCCGCGCCTTATAATTTACATCTAGGCGAGTAGGGCAGGACATACGCCGCGAGGGGGTGGCTAGATATGAAACGGCTCACAATGAAAGCAATTATAAACAGCGCCTTAATATTGGTCTTTTTGCTCTTCGCAACCGGTTTTTCCTGGACTCAAGATTACCCCGCTTCCCAGAGCGGGGATGAAGGTTACCGGGGCCGGGTTCTGCGACTCAGCCTGGTGGAAGGCGATGTCTCACTCCAGCACGGAGCGCAGGAGCAATGGCTCGATGCCACCATCAACGCTCCTCTTCTGGTGGGAGACCGCCTGTGGGTTGGTGCCCAAGGTCGGACTGAAATCGAGTTCGACGACGGTTCTTATGTGCGCCTGGCCTCCAACAGTGTCTTGGAAATCCAGCAGCTCGACCAATCATCAGAGGGTCGAAACACACAGATCTTTCTGAGCCAGGGGCTTGCCTATTTTAACGTCCGCCAAAGTTACAACGATACGTTTCGCGTGACCACTCCCGCTATGGCTGCGGATACTTACAACGGAGGGGCCCGTTTTCGCCTGGAGGTCGATGACCGGAATGATTTGACGGTATTTCGTGGAGAGATCCATATCGACAGTCAAGCCGGCAATGCGACGGTGCGTTCCAACGAGCTCTTCTCACTTCCCAATGGCGAGAACAGCCAATACTACCTGGGGCAAGCCGCTGGTCGGGATGATTGGGACCGATGGAATTCCGATCGGGATGACTATCTGGCCCGTTCCAGCAGCTACCATTACCTGCCCTCGTCAGTGAACTATGGGGCTTATGATCTGGATCACTACGGTCACTGGGTCTACCAGAGCGGCTATGGTTACGTGTGGTTTCCTTATAACGTCGATGATGGCTGGGTGCCTTACAGTTATGGTCGTTGGGCGTGGTATCCCAGCATGGGGTATTCCTGGGTTTCCTATGAGCCCTGGGGATGGCTGCCCTACCATTATGGAGGTTGGGAGTGGTTCTCGGGATTTGGCTGGGCCTGGTGTCCGGGAAGTTCATTCGGTTTTTTTAGCCCCCATCGGGCATTCTTCTTCAACACTGGAGCCTTTGTGGGATGGTTCCCGTGCTCTCCCTTTGACCGCTTCTTCTTTGGGAACTCGTTCGTGAACATCAATGTTTTCAGACCGCGCAATTTCTTCCGCGACCGAATGGTCGTGGTGAACAATCGTGTTTTTGCCAACAATGTCATCACCCGGCAGAGTATGGTGCGGAATCATGAGGTCCTCTCGCAGGTCACATCCAATAGCAACCTGCAGTTGGGGTTGCGTCCGAGAGTGGAGCGGGTTTCAGGCTCGGAGGTGTTGAGGCCATCCTCGTTTGCAAACAACCCGGGGACGCGCGTGGCTTCCGATACCAAGGGATGGACTCGTCAGGACGGAATTCGCGGCACCGGCGCCCGACCGGCTGAAACTTTGAGAACGGGCCAGCCTTTTGGAAGAACCGGGACTCCAGGCGTGGCGAACCGTGAAGGAATCCGAACGGGATCGGGAAGCAATGGGACGGTCATCAACAATCGGGAAAATATGGGACGGAGGGGTGAGGTTGTCAATCCTTCCGGGACGGGTTCGGGTACATCCTCGGGTGTGCGTACGGAAACGGGAATCCGCTCTCCCGCTGCCAACGGTGCTGGGCGCAGCGTCAACGGGGCCGCTGGGCGCAGCGAGGGCGGCAGCCGTGAAACGATTCAAGCTCCGGCGGCGCGAACGCCTTACACTGGGAATGACGGGGGCGCTAGAGGACGCTCGGATATTCATAATCAGGGCGTTCCGGTTCCACCTTCCGTCAGTGGATCCCGGGGTGAAGGAGCGCGACCACAAGCCCCCCCGGCTGTGGCACCCCGCAACAATGAGTCCCGTGGGACGGCACCCCGCCAGGAAGTAATTCGGCCGGAGTCGAAGCCGAACAATTCGTCCGCCCCGGCACGGAGTGAGGATAAGGGCACGAAGACTGATAAACCCAAGACGACTTCTTCGTTGCGAAACGAATCGGGTTCGCAGTGGAGAAATTATGCTGAACAGAATCCGGGAGCGCGCGCCAGCGCGCGCTCTTCCTTCGACAGCAACCGCCGCACCTACAATTCCGAGGGGACAGGCCGGATCGACCGGGTGGGGCCAAACTCCTATACGTCTACCTATAACCCGCCGCCCGCCAACCGGAACGATATGCGATCTACTTATACGCCACCGGCAGGAAGGTCCAGCTATTCGGCCCCTCCACAAAGATCTGATGCCCCGCGCTATTCTGCTCCTTCACCTGTCGCGCCCCGGTATGCATCGCCTAGTCAGGGCTACGCAGCTCCCCGTCAAACTTATTCAGCGCCATCCATGCCACGGCAAGATTTCTCACGGTCAACCTACTCAGCTCCTCATTATTCGGCTCCGTCTCCCACATTCCGGAGTGCTCCTGCCCCGCGTTCTGAATCCCGGTCAAGTAGCGGCGGGAGTGGACGCTCCTCAGGCTCTTCAAGACCCTCTCGACGTTAGGTCAGAGAACATCATTTTTGACCTGTTCAGTTCCAAGAACGATAACCGCCCCGGGATACCGGGGCGATTTTTTTGTGCGGTCACCGCAATTGTCAGCCCTGGCTAATCCAAGTCAATAGGCAGAAGAGCATTCGGCGGGATTCGAAATTCAGACTCCAGCTCCGGGTGAATCATCACGGCGAGCATCTCCAGGCTGTCGACAATGCGCGGCCCGGGCCGGCTGAAATACTGGTTCCCGTCGACAATGAAGATTTGGGGGCGGTGATCAGCCCGCAGGCGCTGCCATTCCGCCAAGCTCTTTATCGATGCGAACTCCCGCAGCGTCCGGTCCTGGGAAAACCCACAACAACTGATCACAACGATTTCGGGGGCAAAATCGAAGATCTCCTTCCACTCCACGCGCCGGGAGGGTTGACCGGCTTTGGCAATCCCGTCGAGCCCGCCTGCGATTTCGACCAGTTCACCATTCCAGTGCCCGCCGCAAAACGGGGGATCGAGCCATTCCATAAGAAAGGTCCGCGGGCGCGCCGGGGACCGTCCCACCAGTGATCTCACCCGTTCAACACGACGCTGGAGCGAATCAATGACGACTTCGCCTTGGTTAGAGCGGCCGGTCATCCGGCCCACGGTCCGGATATTTTCAAAAATATCCTGCAAACACATGGGCTCCAGATTGACCACCTCGGGCGAATGGATCAGCCCCTTGACCGCGTCTTTCACATAGTCGTACGAGACGGCACATACGGTACACAGTTGTTGCGTCAGGATCAGATCCGGCTGCAGCCGGTTGATTAACTCAAAATCCAGGTCATATAGGGTGCCGGCCTCGTCGAGCCTTCCCCTGACCTCCCGATCGATTGAGTCGCAGGATTGGTCCGAATCGACCAGCGCCCGCGTGATCCTTGGCTTGGTCCGCGCTGCAGCTGGATAGTCGCACTCGTGAGACACGGTGACCAGGTCGTCGCCCAAACCGAGCGCGAACACAATTTCAGTGGCACTGGGAAGCAAAGAGACGATTTTCATGGGTTGAGATAAGACCCATTCTAATCACGAATCCGGTTTCAGGAAATTCTTTTTCTAATCTTTTTGAAAATTGGGAGGCCTTCGCCGGTCCGCAGATTACGCTGATGACGCAAAATTAAATCAGGATTCAACCCGGGGCTCGTTTTTGATATCCTCACTACTTATCGAAGCAAGGTTATTCTAAAGGCCAGGGACATTAGAGGCAAAATGCCCATTGCCGTCAGCGGCATTTTTTACCATCCGGTGAAGTCTGCCAAGAGCAAACCGCTCATCCGCGCTGAAATTGGGGTGCGCGGAATTTTGTATGACCGGGAATGGGTGGTGGTGGATGAGCGGGGAATGTTTGTCGCGCAGCGTCAGTCTTCAAATGCCGGCGTGGAAGTCCGCACGATGTGCCTGCTCAACGCGGAGATCCAGGATACCCGGTTGGTTCTAAGTGCCCCCGATCGGCATTCCATTTCAATCCCGCTCAATGGCCCCGAGGCGCCGGAAGAAGATGTGCAGGTCTGGGAGCACCATGCCCGGGGCATTGACCAGGGCGAAGAGGTGTCCCGTTGGCTGAGTGAATTTCTTGGAAGGGAGCGACCGGGAAGATATCGCCTGATGCGGATGGCGAACCAACACATTCGTCGTGCCAGCATGGGAGAATCGCAACTGGGCTTTGCCGATGCCTATCCCTTCCTGGTTCTTTCTCAAGCTTCGCTGGACGACCTGAACAGCCGTCTTTCAGAAGCCCTTCCCATGAACCGGTTCCGACCAAACATCGTTCTGGAGGGATGCAGCCCGTTCCTGGAAGATCATCTCGCCTTGATCAAAATCGGAAATGTTCTTCTCGAGGGACAGGGGCTATGCGCCCGCTGCCCCATCACCACCACCAATCAGGAAACCGCCGAGTGCGGGAAGGAACCCCTCCGCACCCTGGCGACCTACCGCCGGCACCCCAGCGGCGCAGACGGTGTCGTGTTCGGGCGCAATTTTAATCACTTGAATTTCGGAAAGATTTCGATTGGGGATACCGTCGAAATTCTAACTACAGATTAAATTACAACACTTCATATATGCCAGTAGCCGAAAAAAGGATTTTAGGAGGCCCAGTTAACCGCAAAGAGCCCGCCGTGGCGGGCTAAGATCGCAAAAACGCTTTTGCCTTGTCGCGGAGGCATTCATCTTGGGCTCTTGGCGCCTGCTTAGCGAATTCTGCGGTTCGTTTTTAATCCGCAATCCGCAATTGATGACCGGCCTTCCACCTCGCATTCACTTTTTCAAATGGAGTCCCTTTTCTCCTCCCAGATTCAATCTCACTCCGGAGACAAAATTCAAGCGATAGGCCGGAAATCCAAGTACCTCCTCGTATCGCTGGTTCAGGAAGTTGTTGACGCGCGCGTACCAGGTGACCCCCTCGGTGATGTCGTAGGAAAATCCGAGGTTGGCGACCACATAGCCAGGATTCTTGAGGATGCACGGCAGCCCCAAATCACAAGCAAAGGTGCCCAGGTTCGGATCGGTGTCAGTCGTCATCCCGCGCAGGAGGGCATCAAGCGAGAGCATCCACCGTCGGTGCAACCAGGTCGCAAACAGCGATCCTGAATGTGAGGGCCGCCGGATCAAAGGATCGCCGACTCTGAAAATCGATTGAGCTCGGCCTGGGGCCCCGTTGAGCGAAAGGATTTCTGATTTCAGAAAGGTGTACTGGCCACCCAATCGAATCATTGAACTGGGCTGCGCCGTCAAAGTAACCTCGAGGCCTTGCGCCCGGGCGTTCCCCAGGTTGTCGGTGCTGAAGGTGGAAAGCCGGCGCAAATCCCCTGTCAGCGTCACAATCTGGTCCTCAAATCGATTGCGGAAATACGTCAAGTCGAAAAGTGCCCTCGAGTTCCACAGGGACACCTCGGCGCCCGTGTCAAAACTCAAGGAGCGCTCGGGACTGAGTTTCGGATTGCTGGTAAAGGCCAGCTCAAATCCATTGGGGGCGCGAATCCCGGTCCCCACGGAACCATGCAGCTTGGCGTAGCTGAACACGCCTCCCATCGATTTCGGCCGGATGAAATAAGATGCCGACATCCTCGGATTGGTCGAAACCACCGAGGTGGCAGGAAAATTCTGGTCATGAGAGAACGGAACGCCCAGGATTTCATCCGTCCTGAAATTCTCAATCCGCACGCCCGCCGTCAGAAACAATCTCTGCCGCCAGTTCCACTGGTTCTCGACGAAGTATCCAAAATTGTTCCGGTGGAGGGCAAAGATCTGACCCGTCTGGTCCGTCACAAAGTTATTGAAGAATCGCTCCCGCTGGTACTCGAACCCGAAGGCCAGGGTATCCGTGGAGGTCAGGAGGAGATCGCTTTCACTGCGAAAAGTCCCGCGAAAATTATCGCTGAACGAATCGCCCTGCGAGGGGCTGAGAAATCGAAGGTTGCGCGAAAGGAAATTTCCGCTGACATGCTCTCTGAACCGCGAAGAAAACTCATGGTCGAATTCTCCGCCGAACACATAGTCATTGTTCTCTTCGCGAGAGAGAACATCGAGCCCAAAAAAAGTCTGGTTGGGATCGCTTCCATAGGCCCCCGGCGCTCCCGCGTTGTTGGCGTTCAGATTAAAATGGAATGTCGCGTGTGTCCGAGGAGAATGTTCAAGGCCGATTCGACCCGAGGCATTCTGGTCGCGATAGTTGTCGTTGAAGTTGGCTCCTTCAGTGCTCAATCGTGACAGGTTCAGAGCCCATCCCACGCCCCGCGTCAGGCCGTTCACGCCGGCCGCCCATCGCTCGGTCCCGTAGCTGCCGCCTTCCCCTAGGAACGAGAACCGGGGTGTCCCTTCACCGTGCTGGGTGATGACATTGATGGTCGCGCCCACTGCCTCCGATCCGTAGAGCGCGCTCTGCGGGCCGCGCACCACCTCGATCCGTTCCACGTCATCCGCCACCAAGTGTGCGAAATCGAACCCCAATCCTCCCCCGAAATCGTTAAGCTTCACGCCGTCCAACAGCACCAGGTCATAATTGGCGTTTCCGCCCCGGGCGAAAACCGAGGTGGCGCCTCCGCGGCGGCCAGCCGAGCTCACCGCCAATCCGGGGATTTCCCGCAACGCGTCCTGAACCAACGGAGCAGCGGAGTTCCTCAAGTCATCTCCCGTAATCACCGTTACGGAACTCCCCACCTGGGCCACCGGCTGATCGATCAGGGACGCGCTCACCAACACGGAGTCGGTTCGGGCGCTCAGTTGAAGGTGGATTTCAACGGATCGGGTTTCAGCAGGCTTCGAGGGGCTGACAGACACCGTCCCTGAAGCAAAACCGGGCTGGCTCACGAGCAATTGATAGGAGATTCCCGGGGAGACCTCGAACCGAAACCGGCCCTGATCATCACTCCATTGGGCCGACGTCGTCCCGAGTGCATCGATGCAACTGATCCGGGCGCCTCGTATGACCGCGCCGGAGGGATCTTTGATCTGCCCCTCGATGAAACCGGTTTGGGCAATCAGAAAAACCTGCAGGCCCATCCATAAAAAGCAGAACACAACGAGGCACAATGCGCGGTTCAATACAAATTGCCTGTCATTCATAAGTCCCTCCAAATTTCAAAAGACCGTTTTCATTCAAAACGCGTGAAGCTTCATGGAAACTAATACAAACGCAGGAAATACAGTTATGGGGTAACTGGGGAACCCTCCCGGTTGGGGCGCATAGCTATGCGCCCCTACTTTCAATCACGCACGGTCTTGTACCATCTTCAAGGACGTTTGTATTAGAATCACCCGAATTCATTCAACGCGGAGACGCCGGACGCGCCGAGTTGTCCTGCATGCCTTTTCTCTGAGTCCGCCGCGTCTCTGCGGTGACACCCACTTAATCTTTAAGATCGGGCCTTTTCCCTCTCAAAAGGGTCACCCGAGCCGCACCGGAAACGGGATTTTGGTCGACCAGAAGATCGGAATTAAAGACTTCCCGAAGCCGCCCTTCCGTCATCACCTCCGCCGTTGAGCCGAATGCCAGGGGGACACCGGAGCTCAGAAGCAGAACACGATCGGCAAATTCAGCGGCGAGATTGAGTTCGTGAGTCACCATGAGGACCGTCATGCGGTGCTCGTGGGCGAAACGCTCGACCAGCTCCAGAAGTCCCATTTGAAACGATACGTCCAGGTTCAGCGTCGGTTCATCCAGCAGAAGCAGTCCCGGCGTTTGTGCCAGGGCACGGGCCAGAATGACGCGTTGGCGTTCCCCGCCGGAGAGTTCGTTCATCCAGCGTCGCTCGAAGACAGCGGCCTCGGTCATATCGAGGGCCGTGCGCACGATGTCCAGGTCTTCTCTCGATGCCAGTTGTATCCCGTCGATAAAAGGGTGCCGGGCCAGCAAGCAATACTCCAGGACGCTCATGGGGAAGTGCAACGCACTCTCCTGGGCCACCACTGCAATCTGCCTGGCCCGCAAGCGATGCCCCATTCCGTGGATGTCAACCCCGTTCCATCGAACCCATCCGGACGCGGGTTTCAATGTCCCGCTCACTACTCTTAGCAAGGTCGATTTCCCGGATCCGTTCGGGCCCACAATTGCCATCACCTCGGATGCGTTTGCAGTGAACGAAACCGGCTGAAGTTGGAATTTGCCCAATCTTACGCTCACGTCGTGCACCTCGAGGAGCGAGGCACCCGCCAGCGGGGGGCGTTCATCCATCATTCGTTCTGAAGGGAGAGAGGTCACAGTTAATCCGCCGCGCGATCGCGCCTCAGGAGATAAATGAACACCGGGGCTCCCGCCAACGCCGTGATGGCTCCGACCGGGAGTTCGGTAGGAGCGATGATCGTCCTCGCGATCAAATCGGCCAGGAGCGTCAGCATGGCACCCAGGATCGCCGTCGCCGGCAAGAGGAGCCGATAATCATTCCCGAAAAGCATTCGAGCGATATGGGGAACGATCAATCCGACAAACCCGATGGAGCCGCTGAGGGAGACCGCAAGGCCCGTCAGCAAAGCCGCCAGCACATATATCGCCCGTTTCACCCATTCGACATGCACGCCCAGGTGGGCGGCCTCCTGCTCCCCGATGAGCATGACATTGAGGTCGCCCGCGAACCGGTATATCAAAATCACGGCCCCCAGGGTCACCAAGGACACCCATTTCAAATAGGGGACCTGAACACTGCTGAAATTTCCCGTGAGCCAGAAAGTCGTCTCCCGCAACTGGCCGCCGCTGAGGAAGGGTTGAATGAAGATGATCACCGAAGAAAAAAATGACGCCACAATAATGCCCGCCAGAATCAAGGTGTGAGCGGAGACTCTTCCATTCCGGCTTCCCAGGGTGTAAACCAGCACGATAGTGATCAACCCTCCCACAAAGGCGGCGATCGGAGTGGGGATTCCCCATCGGCCTGCCAGGGCGATCGAGAGAATGGCTGCCAGCGCCGCGCCGCTGGACACACCCAGAATATGAGGATCAGCCAGCGGGTTTCTCAAGAGCGCTTGGAAACTGGCCCCCGCGACCGCCAGGGCCATCCCCACGAGCATGGCGAGATAAATCCTCGGCATGCGCAGGCTGAAGAGGATCGTGGATACCTCGGCGGTCGGGTTTGTCTGCGGATGCGCCAACTGTGCCCAAACACTCCGGACCACTTCGACGGGCGGGATGTGCGTACTGCCGATGGACAACGCCATCCCCATCATCCCTGCCAAAAGGAGGAGCAGGAGGAGCAGAACGGCCGCAATTTTCTTCCGAGTGAGCATTTTAAATCTTCATTCCCGCAGAGACGCCGGCCTCCTTGCGTCGGGGCGGCAAATGACGCGCCCTTCAATGGAGAGCCGATGGATGAAAGATGTTTGCAAATTGTTCCAGTGCATCGAACAGCCGTGGACCAGGACGGCTGGAACTGTCGTTGACCGTGAAGATCTTCGCTGTCCGTACCGCCGTCGTGCTGCTCCACCCCGGCCAGGTTTTCAATTGATCGACCGCCGGCGAATTGCCGTTGTTGCTCGGGAGAAGGATGATCTCAGGGTCGCGCCTCACAATTTCCTCCAGGGACATCTGCGCCCAATCCTGCCGCAAATCGCCGCTGATCGATTCCCCACCCGCCAGCGAAATCAAGTCTGTGATGAAGGTCCCACGGCCGGGCACGCTGATCGGGTTGTACCAAACCAGATAAAGGACTCGTGGCCGGTGCCGCCCCGCCACCTCCTTCACCACGGCGTCCCGCCGTTGACGGAGGGAACGGACAAGAGTCCGCGCCCGTTCAGAATCTCCCGTCAAGGCTCCCACATCTTCGAGGGATCGCAAGACGTCGTCGAGAGACTTTGTGTGCACCCCGTACAGGGGGATGTGAAACCTCGCCAACTCAGCCGCAATAGCAATTTTGTTGATTTCAGGTGTTCCGATCACGAGGTCGGGATGCAAGGAGACGATGACCTCGATGTTGGGATCGATCAATCCCCCCACGCTGGGCTTCTGCCGGACTTCGGGAGGATAATCGCAGTAGTCACTGCGACCCACGACTTTCTGATCCAAACCCAGCGCAAAAAGAATCTCGGTGACGTTTGGCGCGATGGAAATAATGCGCTGTGGATGCCCGGGAACCATTACGGTGCGGCCGGTCTCGTCGACGACCTGTCGGGTGGCGGCGGGGGTGAGTGTGAGAAGAGTCAACAGAAGACAGAGGCAAGCGACGAGGTGCCAGGTGCCGGGTGCCGGGTGCCAGTGATCAACCGCCAGGTGTCGGGTGTCAGGGGTCAGGTGCTTAAGGGCAGTTCTCAGTTGCCAGAATGAGGGAGAGTTGAAGTTCGAGTCGATACTGTCTGCTCTTTTGACTCTCATTCTGATCATTTTCAAAATGCACATGGAGGATCCCGGATTAGCGAAAAAGCTACCACTGGGCTTTTGCTGAAAGCTGATTGCTGATACCTGACCGCTGATTGCTGGTAGTCCTTACTGGCAACTGATCACTGACCACTGGCAACTGAAAAAAAACCCCGTGCATCTTCGTTAGAAAACGCACGGGGCAACAGAATCTGTCCACGGGCCCTTTGACGCGAAGAGCACAACTTTGGAGTCGTGAACCTGAAGGAGCGAAGCCTTGGAGCATCGCTACGGATGCGCATTATTCGACTTCAATCCCTGGGTTTCGCTGGTTCCAGGCAGGTCTCCTGACTTGACCACTCTCGGTTGCGTTCTCACCTTCCCATCCCGCTGAAGCGGGGCAGTGGTTTTGAACCCGGAAGCGTGGTCTCACAGTGGCGCGACCGTCGCCGACTTTCACGGCGTTCCCTCTTTTGACTCCGACCCTTCGGAGTACCTGAAACCGCTGAGAAAGATCACAATGCAACGTCACGCTATCAAAAGTGTGCCGCACGTGTCAAATGCTTTTGAACTCCTCCGCGAAAGGCGGACCCTTGACAAGATGCTGTAACATTCGTTAATCTAGGTAACGTTTGTTACAACATTATGATCTCTACGCGCTGGCTGTTCCTGGTCCATCAGATTCCCCCGCAACCGTCGCAGGTCCGCGTCAAGATCTGGCGCGCCCTGAAGAAGATGGGCGCGGTGCTGCACCGCAACTCGGTCTATGTGCTTCCCTATTCCAAGGATCAGCATGAAGACTTTGAATGGCTGTCGCAACAGATTCGCGACGGCGGGGGCGAGGCGTCGGTGTTTCTTTCCGAAGCCCTGAGCGAGCAGGAGAACCACGAACTCAGGAAGCGGTTCCAGACAGCCCGGGATGCTGAGTATGAGGATTTGTTAAGGCTGTCCGGCGCACTACTGCAAAAACTGGATGCCAGCCGGGACCGCGCGCATCTCTCTGCGCAGCGGATGAAGGGGATGCTCTCCGATTGGGAAGATCTGAAGTCGTCGCTGGAGCGGATACGCCGGGTGGACTTTTTTCATTCGAACCGGGCGCGCGCGGTGGAAGAGCAGGTGACCCGTCTCGGGCGGCGGCTCGAAGCGCTGCGCAGCCCGGAGGTCGCTACCCCCTCCGCCCCCTCCCGCGAGCGCTGCTCGCCGACCCAGTTTCGGGGCAAAACCTGGGTGACGCGCCGAGACCTGCACATTGACCGCCTGGCGTCGGCCTGGCTGATCCGCCGTTTCATCAATCCGAAGGCAAGAATCCTGTTTGCGCCGGAAGGCCGGATCCCGCGGGGACCAATCCCCTTCGACTGCTTTGGCGCAGAGTTCAGTCATCACGGGGAGGATTGCACCTTTGAGACCTTCATCAAGCGGTTTCAATTCCACTCCGATTCAGCACTCGCAGAGATGGCGGAAATCGTCCATGACGTCGATCTCAAAGACGAGAAGTTTGGTCGAGCCGAAGCCGCAGGACTCGACCTCGTCACCCAATCGCTCTGTAAGGCCGTCAAAGAGGATTCCAAGAGGTTGGAAGAGGGACACCGTTTATTCGATCAGCTTTACGAATATTTGCAGCAAAAGCACAATCCTAAAAGAGGGCCAGCGCCGAAACGAACGAAACACCCCCCATCCGGAAGAGTGTCAAAGTGAACGTAGTGAATTCCTTGAACCTCCAGAAATCGATTTCCATCGAACGCAACATCATCATCCTGTCGATTGCGGTATTTCTGGTCGCATTTGGCGAAGAGCTTTGGAACAGTTTTCTGCCGAAATACCTGGAAGCCCTGGGCGCCTCCATCGCCCTGATTGCCGCCTTTGGGACCTTTAAAGACTTCCTCGACGCCATTTATCAATACCCCGGCGGAGTTCTCTCCGACCACCTGGGCGAACGACGGGCCTTGACCTTGTTCGCCGGCATGGCCGCCTGCGGTTATGCCATTTACTTCCTGAGTTCGCGACCGTGGATGCTTTTCATTGGGGTTTTGTTTGTTATGAGTTGGTCGTCTCTGGGGTCCCCTGCCCTCTTCGCGATGATCGGGGCGGCCCTGTCCCGCGAGCGAAGGACGATGGGGTTCTCTTGGCAATCGTTGGTCAAACGAGTGCCCATCGTCATTGCCCCGGCTCTCGGAGGGCTGCTGATCGCTCGTGGGGGAATTATTCGCGGAGTCCGGACAGGGCTGGCCATAGCCATCGTGATGGCCCTGTTGACCGTGGGCCTTCAACAAAGGTTCTATATTCAAACTCCAGCCTCCCCTTTACCTCCCTCGGGGGGGATGGCCCGGGTCTTCAGGAGCTTTTCACCCGTCCTCAAGCGGCTCCTTTTTTCGGACATCCTCGCTAGACTCGCTGAGGGGATAGCCGAGATCTTCATCGTGATTTATGCCATCAACGTTATCGGGCTGACCCCCAAACAGTTCGGGCTGCTCGTCGGAATCCAAATGCTAACCGCCATCGCGGGGTATTTCCCAGCCGCCGCCCTGACTGCTCGCATTGGACGGAAACCGCTCGTCTTTTTCACCTTCGTCTGCTTCGCGCTTTTTCCCCTGATGGTGGCCTTCGCCCGGAGCTTTCCGCAAATGCTCGGGGCCTTTGTGATTGGAGGCCTCCGCGAATTCGGTGAGCCCGCGCGAAAAGCGATGATCGTCAACTTTGCAGACGAACAATCCCGGGGACGTCATGTCGGACTTTATTACTTTATCCGAAACATCTCGGTAACCCCGGCCGCTGCGGTGGGGGGATGGCTTTGGCATGTTCTTTCACCGAACGCCACCTTCCACGCAGCCTTCCTATGCGGCGTGGCGGGGGCTCTCTACTTTCTTGCTTGTGTTCATGAGAAGACTCAGGAGGTCAATGCATGAAATGGATTACCAGAGAAAATGTGAAAATCGATCGAGTGGCCTGCCCCTGGCTGATCAAACGCTTTATCGATCCGGATGCGGAATTTATTTTTGTTCCAGAAGGGCTTATCATGGATCGGGCCCGGGAGCTCCATGCGACCCCTTTTGATGTCCCCCGGAATCCTGCGGTCAAATTAAACCACCGGGATGGAAAATGTTCGTTTGAAACCATCCTCGAAGAATTCCATTTGACCGGAGAGCCGGCGCTGGCGAGACTCGCTCTCATCGTGCATGGCGCGGACATCCCCAACGAAATGCATGTGACCCCGGAAAGCGCAGGGCTTTACGCCATCGCCAACGGGTTTTCCAAGACCTGCGGGTCCGATGAGGAACGATTGGAAAGGCAGTTCCCGGTTTATGAGGCGTTGTATGCATTCTGCAAGAAGTGAAAAGCAGTGGGCAGTGGCCGGTGGGCAGTGGGCAGTGAAGGGCGAGAGTTCACTGGTTTGACAGAAAGGCTAGGGGTCAGAGAAAAGATGGACGCCCGATTCGAAACCGACCGCTCTACGCCTTTTTTTTCGATCTCTTGCCGGTCTGGATCCGAGTTGTGCATGCAGTCAGATTGAAAGAACGCGGAGTTGAGAAGTACTTCAACTGGCAAATGGGAACTGATTATTGCCAACTGACAACGGATCACTGGCAACTGACAACTGGTCTCAAACAAGGAGTCCACGATGAAATCCATGAATCGATTCACAACGAGGTTCCGTTCTCTTATTCTCGTCACCTTCAGCACGCTATGGATCATGCCACAGACCATCACGTGGGCAGCGAGTGACGACACATCCTGGAAAAAGGTCGAAGCGGTTTTCGGAAGGGCGGGAAGCTACAGTGGCAACACCGTGAAGTTTGGGTTTCCGCGCACCGACCTGAAGGTGACGCTGGGGAATGTGACGCTGAAGCCGGGATTGGCATTGGGCTCCTGGGCTGCGTTCACGGGGACCGAAGACTCTGCCACCCTGATGGGGGACCTTGTGCTTCTGCAAAGTGAGGTCGAGAATGTGATCGATCGCCTGGCCTCCGGCGGGATCCTGATTTCCGCCCTCCATAACCACCTGATCGGTGAGACCCCTCATGTCATGTACATGCACTACATGGGCCACGGCACCGGAGAAACTCTTGCAAAATCTTTGCGGGCAGCGCTCTCGACCACAGCCACCCCGCTGACTCTGGTCCCCCACTCGGATGCCGTGAAGAAGTCCGCAGCGGACGCCCTTAAATTCGACGCCAAGAAGATCGAAGAAATTCTGGGCCGGAAAGGTTCAGAAAGCGGGGGTGTACTTTCCTTCGGCATCCCTCGTGCTGAAACGATCATCGACCATGGAAATGAGATTCCGCCCCTCATGGGGACTGCCAACTCCATCAACTTTCAGGATGCCCCGGACGGGGCGGCCGCCACCGGTGACTTTGTGCTCGTGGGCCGTGAAGTCAATCCCGTGATCCAAGCCCTTCGGTCTGCGGGAATTTCCGTCACCGCCCTTCATAACCACATGCTGGATGATGAGCCGCGATTGTTTTTTATGCATTTCTGGGGTGAAGGATCGGCGGTGAAGATCGCTGCAGGAATCAGGAGCGCACTGGACCTCATTAATCTTAAACGTTAAGAGGGATCGGAGAAAAATTCCAAAATCCAATTTCCAAAGTCCAAATAAATTCCAAAGTGCAAATTCCAAACATACCAAACAAGAGCCCTGTCACGATAGTTGTCGACTAACGTCGAACGATCTCTTTGCTTTTTTGGAATTTGAGATTTATTTGGATTTTGGAATTTGGATTTTGGAATTTCCAGTTTCTGGTGCAACGGATTTCAGGCTTCTGTCGTCCTTATTCACGAGTCCAATTGAGAGGCCGCAACAATGCAGTGGCTTAGAATCAACATCTTTACCGCATGGAAAGCACTGGGGCGCCACAAACTGCGCGCGACCCTTACCCTTTTGGGCATTTCCATAGGCATTGCAGCGGTCATTGCGATGGTCTCGATCGGGGATGGCGCCAACCGGGCTGTGATTCAAAAGCTGGAAAACATGGGCACGAACATGCTTTTCGTCGAAGCCGGCAATCGACAGATTCAAGGCGTCCGCACGGCATTCAACACCATGATGTACGAGGACGTGGTGGCGGTGCGAAACCAGTGTCCGTCGGTGGCGCTGGCATCTCCCAACGTCGACTTTCGTGCTCAGGTCGGTTATGAAGACCATAACTGGAATACACAGATCAACGGCGTAGATCTGGATTACCGACTCATCCGGCATTGGAATGTGGTGAAGGGTGATTATTTCACTGATTCTGATCTCTCTTCGGCTGAAAAGGTTGCGGTGTTGGGTCAAACCATCGTGGAACAACTCTTCCCCGAGGGTAAGAACCCCGTGGGGGAGACCATCCGGGTCCGCGGAAACCCCTACAAGGTGGTCGGCGTGCTGGAAACCAAAGGAAGCAGTGTGACGGGAGCCGACCAGGATGACAACATCATCATCCCGTGGACCACGGCGCAGCGCAAGATGCTCGGCATCCGTTACATCAAGGACATGTATATCTCCGTGGTGAGCCGCGAACAGATCGGAATGGCCAAGGACCAAATCACGTCGCTCATGCGACAACGTCATCATCTCCGACCCGATCAACCCGACGATTTCTCGATTCGGGATTACACCGAGATCGCCGAGATGGTCAATGAGACCAACCGCATCATGACCCTGCTGCTCGCCACGGTGGCCTCGCTGGCGCTGTTTATCGGCGGCATCAACACGATGAACATCATGCTGGTCACCGTCACCGAGCGGACGCGTGAGATCGGCCTGCGCCTGGCCGTCGGCGCTCACCAGAGTGACGTTCGCCTGCAATTTCTGGTGGAGGCAGTGACGCTGACGGTGGTCGGAGGGGTCATCGGCGTGGGGCTGGGCATTCTCTCTTCCGCCGTCATCAGCAACGTCCTCGAATGGCCTACCGTGATTTCATTGATCGCCATCCTCGTGGGCCTCAGTGTCTCCGCCTTCGTTGGCATGGTCTTTGGCTATTATCCCGCCCATAAGGCTGCCACCCTCGATCCCATCGACGCCCTCCGCTACGAATAATCCCTGCCTTAAACCTGCATTCCGAAATCTGAAAAACAAATTTTGGAATTCAGGTTAAAACCTCCTCAAGTCATGGGAAAATTCCGCCGTGTAACACCCCGAATTTTCAACCAATTCCTTTCGATGCGCCTAGGGACAGTTGACGATCTCCGCTCACCCCGTTAAGATGGGATTGATCAAAAAACGATCAGTTGGCCCATGTTTGTTGTACTTGCTGTCTCTATCTTCTTGCACCTGGGGGGAGTTTGTGATCCGGTTCGAATACTCGATTGTACAGACCATCATCCTGGTCGGCACGATTCTACTGTTCGTCAAGCTCATGATTCCACGGATTCCGCTGGGGGAGATTTTCCAGCAGATCCGTGAACGCCTGGCACAGACAGGGTACCTTCTCTGCCTTTTCGCGGCCTTTGTCGTTTCACTCATCGATTACGTCGAGGCGCACTTCGACGCGCGCGTCACACACGCGATCCGGAAAGACTACACTCCCTTTGTCTCCCGTTTCGGAACCGACTGGGTGGAACAGATCCAGCGGCACCGAAGCTTATTCATCACTTATTGTTTCACCTACACTTATGTCTGGGTGTTTCCTGCAATCATGTTTGCCGTGTTCTTCGTGCTGGTCTATGACAACCGGGAAGAGGTGGCCCAGTTCCTAGTCGCCGGCTACTTCTCCAACCTTCTCTTCGTGCTCCCCTTCTACCTCTTTTTTCCGGTCAACGAGGTCTGGGTGAGTGATTCGCACGTCCGGCTGCTCGCCGACCGCATCAGCCCGATCATCATGGAGCATTTCCGTTCTATTAGCGCGTTGGACAATTGCTTCCCCAGTTTTCATACGTCGCTGGCCTTGCTGATTGCCCTTGCCGCGTGGCGATCCGGCCGAAAAAGGATGGCACTCCTCGCGACCCTGGCGGCTTCGATGGTGATTGCTTCGACGCTTTATTTGGGCATTCACTGGCCGCTCGATATTCTGGCGGGGGTTGTCGCCGCAGGGTTCTGCGCTTCGCTATCATTCAGCTATGCGCCCTCGTTGTTTGCGCGGGCTTCTCTGCGTTTCGAACAATTGCGGCAGTTCGCGATCGATAAGATTTCGGTGTAATGAGAAAGTCCTCACCGCCGAGAACGGAGAGGGCGCCAAGAGTTAAGGGCGATCCTTCATCGTCAGGACCAGCCTTCCCGCCATGGCCACTCGACCTCCACGAAAAGTCCTTTTGCTGGCCGCGTCGCTCGGTTCAGGCCATCTCCGTGCTGCGGACGCCGTCGTCGAGGCCCTCCACGCCCTAGAGCCTTCGTGCCACACCGAAGTGCTCGACATCAAACTTCTCATCTCTCCTCTCCTGCGTTTCTTTCAGTTTCAAGGTTATGAGTTTCTCATTGAACGCGCTCCCTGGATCTGGCGATGGCTGTATCGAAGCTCCCTCTTCGCGCGAAGGAGGTTTGCGGCGCCCGCAATCCTCCTTCAGCACGGGAACCCTTTGCTTGTCGAGCGGATGACCCGATTTGCGCCTGACGTGATTGTTTCCACTCAGATCAACTGCCATGAGCTGGCCTACCTCATTTCGCGGCGGTGGGCCTCGAAGCCCCGTCTCATCTCCATCATCACGGACTACGACGCGCACCCGATCTGGTCGAAGACCCCAGCCGATCTGCTTGTGGTCGCCCACCCGGAGCTTGCCGGGAGTCTCATGCACCTTGGAGTCGAGCCTTCAAAGGTTGAAGCGGTTGGCATCCCCATCTCTGCCTCATTTCAGACTCCTTATGATCGGCGAACAATAGAGACTCGATTGGGGTTGCGATCCGACGTGGACACCCTGCTCGTCATGGGGGGGAGTGTTGGCTTCGGGGAACTGGACCAGGTGGTCGAGGACCTGATGGGCCGCGAGAGAACGGTTCAGATTCTCGCCATCGCCGGGCGCAATGAGGGTGTTCGCCTTCGTCTTGAGAAGCTCAGATTGAAATTGGACGCGCGCCCCGGCCAAAACCATCCGGGGGATCGAAGTACCCTCCAGGTCTATGGTTTCGTTGACATTATCCCGGAGCTGATGACGGCGGCGGATTGCTTCATTTCCAAGCCGGGCGGACTGGCGACGACCGAGGCTCTTTCAAAGGGTCTCCCCATGGTCTTTGTAAACCCCATCCCGGGGCACGAAGAAAAGAACGCCGAGTTTCTGGTCGGGCAGGGGGCGGCCCTGGCGGTCAAATCCATTTCTCAGTTGAGACCAGCGCTCGATTCCCTCTTTGAAAACTCTCGTGAAAAGTTAGATAAAATGAGACTGGCAGCCCGGGCCCTCGCAAAACCCGATGCCGCTGTTCGGTTGGCGGAAAAGATTTTGATGGGGGATCTCACAGCAGAGGCCGCCGATCACGTCGCTGTTTCGAGGGATGTAGTGATTGGACCCCCTGAGTGATTGAGGTTTCCGTTTGCAGAACACCCCGGGTGGTCACTCCGAGAGACCGCCTGAAACCTTCGCCTCTCACTTTTCAATGAACTGAATTATCTCCCGATTTACCGCCTCGGGTTTTTCTTCCATCAGTGCATGACCTGCCCCTTCGATGACCTTCACCGTTGAATTCTTGATCTGGCGATGCAAAAAATCACGAACGCTGGGATCAATAAAAGAGTCTTCCGCTCCCCACAAAATCAAGGTGGGCGCCTGGATTCGTTCAAAAAGCGCGTTCTCGTTGGGGTTAGTGGTAGTGAGAAAGCGCTTTAGTGATTCGGCGGAGTTCTTTATCGTGAACGGAAAATAGTATCCCTCCACATCGGCATCGCTGACCCTGGACTTGTCGGCATACGATTTGAGCAGGAGTGTGCGGACCCGCTGCCGGTCCGGCCCCGCGAGTTGGTAAGCGAGTCCGGTCAGCATTCGGCCCCGCAGGAGGCGCGTCGCAAAGGGGCGCGTAATGTAAAGTGTGGCGCTGTCAATCAGAACAAGGCGATCCACTCGATCGGGATGGAGGGCGGCCACACGCGCTGCGATCGTGCCCCCCAGCGAGTGACCGACCAGCGTCGCCCGCGGAATTTTCAGTCGGTCCATGAACGCTACGACAATGGCGGACTCCGCCTTAAAGGAGAGATCCTTGTCCGTATATTCTTTCGATAAACCAAATCCTTTGAGATCGAGGGCGATAACACGGGTGTGTTTCGAGAGTTCCACCAGGTTCCGGCGAAAGCTAAAGGTCGAGGCCCCCAACCCATGGATCAGAATCACCGGTGAACCCGCTTGTGTTTCGGCCCCCGGAGGACTTTGGGCAACCAAAGCATCGGGCCGGGTATCCAAATAGAAAATCTGCGCGGCATCCACAGCAGCGAACTGTCCACGGACAGGCCCGGGATGGGCAAGGGCAGCTTCCTGGGGTGTCAGCGTCTCCTTCTTTCCCGGGGACTCACAGGCGGCCAATAACAGCGAAGCTGCCGTGAGAGCGAGAACCGCAAACATCCTCGGACGATTCGTCGAGGGCAAGCTGTTTTTTTTAGGGTGGTATTCGAAGGCCATTTTGGATAACATACTCCACTTAGAAAATGTGTTCATTCCTCGAGGATCACCCTCTGTTCGTGACTCACTTTGTCACATCGGTATCCGCGGTGAGAACGTCTCGGGAATCGCGGTGTCCGGTCACGTTCCATGCGAATTAGTCCTCCCGGATATTTTTGCTGCGTTCCTCTGACGAATGAATATCGGGAATCAATTGTTCTGATGTGGTATCGGAACCGAAGACCGATTCCCATCAGGGGTTTTTGATCGCGAACAAGTTTCATTGTGACATGGCACACGGGTTCGGTCAAAGAACAGTGTGTGTAGAATCTAATTCAAATCGAGATCCGGCCCGGGTAGCGTCATTTGCCGGTGGGGAGGTTAGTTGTGAATTTTACGGTGAAACCTACCAGTGCAATCCTGAAGTCCAAAAATATCTTGACGAACCGGGGCGCAAAGATGAGAGCGCTCTCCGTTCTGACAGCCTTTTCCCTGGGGGCTCTCTTCCTGATGGGTCTCAGTTCCCCCGGCTCACTCCTGTGGGCCAAAAAGGCAACCGAACTGCGACGGCAGCAGCAACTCGGAAAGACCGGCTTTGAAAGATCCAAGCTGGCCGCCCGGGAGATCCCCGAGACCCCTCAGAGCACTGTCGAGGCGGGCACACTGAACCGACAGACGCAGGAGGATTATGCGAAAAGCCCCGCCATGATGGAGTTTAGGCAGAAGTATGGGGCCCAATGGCAGGTGGTGGTGGACGAGCGCAGCATGGCGCCCAAGAGTTTCATGGGCGAAGGAATCCCATTCTCGCAGCGCAGCCAGACGGCGTCCAAGCTGGGCCCTGCCTGGCAATCCAAGCTCGCCTCAACCGAAACAATTGGGAGCCTTGAAAGAACGGTGCGCCAGTTCCTGATCGACAATCAGACACTCCTTAAGATTGATCCCACCGCCCTCGCCCTTGACGCTGCGGCCAGTGGAATGATCGAAGAGGCAACGGGAAAGGTCCGCCTCGTCTTTCAAAATTATTATCAAGGGGTCCCCGTTCTGGATTCCCAGGTTTCAATGTTCATCAGTCACGGCAACATGATCCTTTATAATGCCGAACACATCGCCACCATAAATGTCTCCACAAACCCCGCGCTCTCGCCCATGGCGGCGGTGGCCCGCCTGAGGCAGTCCCTCGGATTGAGCGATACAGATCTTCTTCTGGATCACGCTGCGGAGCTGTTTATCACTTTGGTGGAATCGCCGGCTGCCTTGTCAGCTCGGAGGAAACAACCACCGACCGAGGGAAACACAACGGCTCTCTATGTCGGCCCTGCGGGGCAAGGTTACGCAGCGAAGCTGGTGTATCGGATTCAATTTCATGTTCCCGATGATGTTCGCTCCCCGGTGGCCCTGGTCGAGGCGAACACCGGAGAGATCGTCGACCTGTTTGATCAAAACCGCTACCAGCAGGGAAAAGTCCAGGGTGCGATTTACACCCGGGGTCCGGTCTCCACACCGGGATTTGTCAACGGCGGAGGACAACAAGCGCCCGAGTACCTTGTTCCATTTGACCGTTTTACTGTCATCAATGGGGCCACCAGCATCAACTCGAATCCGGGGGGTATTTTTGACCCGGGCGGGCTGAATCTGGCGGGATTTTCCGGGACCTTTTCGGGAGCACAAACGAACGTTAGGGAGATCGGGTCTCCCTTGTGCACCTCTCCGCAAGGTTCTGCGGATGGCTCGGGGAGTATCGTTTTTGCCGCGCATTTTGATGATGGCCGCTGCTCGACCAGCTCCGGTTCACCGGCGCCAGGGAACGGGCTGGCCACTCACGCGGCGCGAAACGGCTGGTTTCACGACAACTTCGCCATCACCCATGCCCAGAAGTTTCTCACCGGATTCGGTTCAATGGACGCCTTCTTCAATTCAAATTTCAATGTTCTGGTGAATGACGGATGCAATGCATTCTGGACAAACCGATGCCCTAACGCCGGCGGACAAGAGTGCATGGATTTGGGAGACTGCGGGCCTTCGGACAACGAGAACAATCAAGCTTCCGAACCGGATACCATGTCGCATGAATATGGTCATGCGCTGGACGCTCATACCAAAGGCAGTGCCAACGCAAACACCGGCGATTTGGGGAAGGGTGAAGGCCTGGCAGATGTCGATGCCTGGCTCAACACCCATCGCTCCTGCCTGAGTCCCGGTGACGGATTTCCTCCGTTCGGCCCGACAGATTTCTTCAAGGGTTTCCCGCTCGGCGAAGCTTGCGCCTCGGCTGGATTCCCGGTCGAGCCAGCCCCATTGCAGCTGACCGGGGTTCGCGATTTTAACCTTTTCTTATGCCATGACACAGGCAGTGGGGCTTGTTCCGCGGGAAAGACCGGACGCATTGAGAGTAATGATCCTGCCAACGCCTGCGGGACATCGGGGGGGGTTCGGTGTGCAGGAACCCTGGGGTTTGAATGTCATTGTGAGGGGCATCTCTCGTCGGGTTCTGTGATTGATCTGTTCAAACTTCTGGTCACGCGCTACGGGACAAACCAGGCGTGGTACATGATTGAGCGGTTTTATTATCTCGGGCTCCCCGGAATCACAAACGCGCTGGGGAGTGCTGGGACAGTCAGCATCTATTCTCAATTTCTTGCCGTGGACGATGACGATGGAAACCTGGCGAATGGCACACCCAACGGCGACTTGATCTTCCAGGCATTTCGGGCGCATGGCACCGAGGGGGCTTCCGCTACGAGGTTTCAAGCGAACTGCACCACCGCGCCGGGCGGGCCCGGTTCCCCCTCCGCTCCCACGAGTTTTACAGCCACACCCCAACCTTCTGGCGGCATTATGCTCCAATGGAATCCTGTGGCTGGCGCTACCGGATATCGGCTCTATCGTACAGCGGCCTCACCGCCGGGACACAACTTCGAGGCGGATCCAATCCCCTCTTCCAACTATGGTCGCAACGGGGTCTATTTCAAATTGATCAACCCGGCGACGCGGGGGGCGAGCCCCGCCTCCGGTGATAATCTCTTTACCGGGGTGACTTCATATCTCGACCCGGAGGTGGCGCCGGGGTATGAATATTTTTATGAAATTCAGGCGGTGACCGGATCCGGTGGATCCGAATGCCGTTCCACGGTGTCTCCAAACCTGGTGGACCTGGTGGCCAACGCCACAGTACCTTCCCAGCCCCTTAGCTTGACCCTCCAGTCCGGCGGCGCATCCACTTTTACGTCCTTGGGAAGCTCAGGAATTGTCCAGGCCGGATACGGTGTGGTGACTCCGACAAGCGGCGCCCCGCCTTATGGGACGGCGGTATTCAGCCTGACTCAAAACAGTGTAGTGGTGGCTGAGGCCGGTGTGCCCGCGTCCCCGCCGACAACCTCCACTCGAATCTTTATCGATTTCCGCACCAACGTGCCGGCCAAATCGGACCAATTCAATGCCGGGACCATTAGCATCAACACGGGTTTTGCCATTGTGAACCGCGGCGCGACCCCGGCCAATATCAATTACACCCTGCGGGATGCCGGCGGCACCTCAATTCTGGCCGCTGGGAATAGCACCCTGGGCGCCGGGGCTCACGATGCCCGGTTCATCGATCAACTCAATCAAGTCGCGCCCGGTTTTGTTGTGCCGGCAAATTTCTCCACCACCACCCAGTTTGGCACGCTCGACATTGTGAGCAATCAGCCGCTTTCGGTGGTGGCGTTGCGACTGACCAACAACCAGCGCGGCGATACCCTGATAACCACGACGCCCGTTGCGGACTTGAACGCGGCTCTCTCAACCGCCCCCTTGAACTTCCCCCAGGTGGTCGATGGGGGGGGATTCAAAACCTTCCTGATTCTGTTGAACACCTCGACGAGTGCGGAGACGGGTACAGTGCAATTGTTCACCGACGCGGGGGCATCCCTTTCGGTCCGCTTGGTGGATGGCACAACCGGCTCTTCCATCGCGTATAACATCCCCCCGGGAGGGTTCAAGGTGATCCAAACGGACGGGTCGCCGTCGAGTCAGAATGTGGGATGGGCCCTGGTGACAAGGAGTACCGGGAACTCGCCGGTGGGGGCCGGTGTGTTCAGCCTTACGCAGGGTGGGATCCTGGTCACGGAGTCGGGCATCCCGGCAGCGACTCGGACCACGCATGCACGAATCTACGTGGATAAGACGGTAGGTGCCGCCGGCACCCACAACACGGGATTGGCCATTGCTAATCCGGCTCAGGGGTCGAGCCTCACCGTCACCATCAATGCGTTTCAACTGGACGGCATTACTTCGGCAGGCGGCTCGGGGCCGGTCCCTCTGAACCCCTTGGGACACGTGGCGAAGTTTGCAGACCAGTTCATTGCCGGTCTACCCAGCGGTTTCACGGGCGTGCTGGACATCAGTGCAGCTTCTCCCTTTGCGGCGGTCACCTTGCGCTCGCTCAACAACACCCGTCTCCCGAGCAGCGATTTCCTGCTCACGACGTTCCCCGTCGCCGACGCCAATCAGGCCCCTCCCAACCCCTTGCTTTTCCCGCAGATTGCCAACGGGGGTGGGTTCAAGACCCAGATCATCTTGCTGGGCGTCAATGGGGCCGCGACTACAAGCCTTAGCTTCTTTGGTGATGCGGGAACACAGATCACCCTGAGTAAGCAGGAAAGGTAAAGGGATTGTGTCGCGGGGGAGGATCGTCCTCAGGATTCCTCGGGTTCTTTATTCCCCGGCTCTCAAGGGGCGCGGAAGCGCTAATGGAGGCATGCCGCGACATTGCATGGGGGAGCCTGTTTAGAGTAGACCCCTGGGCGATAGGCACCTGGAAAGCTAATCTCTGCATCACCTTGACATTTAAGGACCCCCATCTTAATTTTTGGGAGTGGCGTGGGAGTCATTCCAGTTACGCCTTGGAGGGTTTAAAAAATGAGTAAAACCATCGGAATCGACCTGGGGACGACCAACAGCGTAGTCGCCGTCATGGAGGGGGGCGAGCCTGTTGTGATCGCAAACTCCGAAGGGACGCGCACGACCCCATCTGTGGTGGCCTTCACCAAGTCTGGGGAGCGGCTCGTGGGTCAGGTGGCCAAGCGGCAGGCCATAACCAATCCCGAGAACACGGTGTTCTCGATCAAGCGTTTCATGGGTCGACGTTACAATGAAGTCAACGAAGAGATGAAGATGGTGCCGTATAAAGTGGTCCAAGCGAGCAACGGCGATGCCCGGGTCTCCACCATGGGCAAGGAGTATAATCCCCCTGAAATCTCCGCCATGATTTTGCAGAAGATGAAGCAGAGCGCAGAAGACTATCTTGGCCAAAAAGTGGAGAAAGCCGTGATCACCGTCCCGGCTTACTTCAACGACTCGCAGCGGCAAGCGACCAAGGACGCCGGCAAGATCGCCGGACTGGACGTGGTGCGCATTGTCAACGAACCGACCGCAGCCGCACTGGCCTATGGCCTGGACAAGAAGAAAGATGAAACCATCGCCGTTTATGACTTTGGCGGCGGCACTTTTGACATTTCCATCTTGGAGGTGGGCGAGGGCGTTGTTGAAGTGAAGTCGACGAATGGGGACACCCATCTCGGCGGCGACAACATCGACCATCGTCTCATCGAGTGGATCACGGAAGAATTTCGCAGGGACCAGGGCATTGACCTCTCCAAGGACCGTATGGCCCTGCAGCGTTTGAAAGAGGCGGCCGAAAAGGCCAAGTGCGAACTCTCCACGGTCATGGAGACGGAAATCAACCTGCCGTTCATCACGGCCGATGCGAGCGGGCCGAAGCACCTGTTGATGAAGCTGACGCGCTCGAAATTTGAACAACTGTGCGAGGACATCTTCCAACGTTCCGTCGGGCCTTGCCAGCGCGCGCTGGCGGACGCTGGGTTGAAGTCAAGCGATATCGATGAAGTGGTCCTGGTGGGTGGCTCCATCCGTATACCGCGCGTTCAACAGATTGTGAAAGAGCTCTTCGGAAAAGAGCCCCACAAGGGCGTGAATCCGGACGAGGTGGTGGCCGTTGGGGCCGCGATTCAAGCGGGGGTCCTGGCCGGCGACGTCAAGGATCTGTTGCTCCTCGACGTGACCCCGTTGTCGCTCGGAATCGAAACGCTCGGCGGCGTGGATACCGTGCTGATTCCCCGGAACACAACCATCCCGACGCGCAAGAGCGAAATCTTCTCGACCGCCGCCGACAGCCAAACCTCCGTGGAGGTGCACGTGCTTCAAGGGGAACGATCCATGGCGGCAGACAACCGGACGCTGGGGAAGTTCCACCTGATTGGAATCCCGCCCGCCCCGCGCGGCGTCCCGCAAATCGAAGTGGCGTTCGACATCGACGCCAATGGGATTGTGAATGTCCAGGCGAAGGATCTGGGCACCGGTAAGGAGCAGAAGATCACGATCACGGCGTCCAGCGGCTTGAAAAAAGATGAAATCAGTCAAATGCAGAAGGACGCCGACGCCCATGCGGAAGAAGACAAACGGCGCCGCGAAGAGATTGAGGCGAAAAACAAGGCCGACTCGATGGTCTACAACACGGAAAAACTATTGAAGGAAAACCGGGACAAGGTTTCCGAGGACGATGCCAAGAACATTGAGGCGGCCATCGCGGATACCAAGAAGGCCATGGAAGAGGGCGGCTTGGAACGAATCAATCAAGCGGTCGAGGTTTTGACGACCGCAACTCACCGGCTCGCCGAAGCCATGTATAAGCAAGCCGGCGCGGCGGCAGGCCAGGCAGGGCCTCCCCCGGGAGCCCAGCCCGGTCAAACCGGCGGAGCAGCGTCCGCCTCCCCGGAAGGAAAACAGGGGGATGTGATCGACGCCGAGTACGTGGATGTAGACGAAAAAAAATAAACCAGGATTCCGAAATGGACTAATTTTCGGCATTCTTCTGGGATTCAGGTTAAACTGAGGGCGCTCCGAATATTCGTAGCGCCTCTTTCTTTCTTCCTATGCCAACTCCAGCGGATTTGCTCAAGGATCTCATGATGATTCAAAAGCGGTTGAACACACTCCTCGATGAGTCGCCCCCGGCGTTCGGCACGTCACTGGTGCCCGGGGATACGGCCGGTTATTGGACGCCCGTGGTGGACTGTTATGAAACCGATGACAAGTACGCGATCACGGCCGAACTGCCCGGAGTGTTTCGGGAGGACATAGACTTGCAAGTCCGGGGCCGAAAGATCATTCT
>JBAVHJ010000725.1:0-11938 GCA_049685715.1 Terriglobia bacterium
TTCTTCGCCCCTGGCCCGAGGATGAAATGCGGGAGGCGATTGGCGATACTCCGCGCGTCGTCGTGGCGGAGAGGGCCTCACAGTATGGCGCCGGAAACTATCTTGCCAACGAACTGGGGGCTACCCTGCAGAGGGCCGGAAAGAAAAACCTGCTCATCAGTCGGACCTATGGCATCGGAGGCCTGAATTTTCGCCCTGAAGACGGAGTGGAACTATTCAATCTCGCCTTGCGTTACCCCAGTATCAACGAAGATGAACGGAAGCTCCGCGGGTATTACGGGGCCTGGCCGGGAGACCCCGGTTATGATCCCCCTCAAGTCTTCACCCCGCTGACCGTGGAAGAAACGACGCTGAATGCGAACCAGACTAAGATCGATTTCAAACACCTTTCGCAGATGCCTGCTCGGATCGGCAAGCATTCTGCTTGTCCGGGATGCGGGATGTTCACGAATCTGAACCTGTTCCTGCGCGGCATTGATGGCAATGTGGTCTTTCTCTTCAATACCGGCTGCGGAATGGTCGTAACCACCGGCTTTCCAAACACTAGCTTCAAAACACCGTATTTCCATAACCTTTTTCACAATGGGGCATCCTCGGCCAGCGGCGTCGTTGAAATGTACCGTCGATTCCGGGCCCAGGGAAAAATCAAAGACGAAATCACCTTCATCGTCGTCTCGGGTGATGGGGGCGACGATATCGGGATGGACCAGGTCATTGGGGCGGCGCTCCGCAACGATCCCTTTATCATGCTCGAATACGACAATAAGGGGTACATGAATACGGGAGGACAGCTCTGTTACACCGGATTTAAGGGGGAGAGGTTCACCAATGCACCCCTCGGAAAGATGGGTCGGGGGAAAGAGCAACATAGCAAGGATATCATTGAAATTCTCAGGGGGACGAATGCGCCTTACCTTTTCACCGCCGCCGAATCGAATCCGCGGGACATGATTACGAAGGCGCGCAAAGCCCAGGCGATGGTCCGAGCCGGCAACTTCGTTTTCGGGAAGGTGTTTTCCGTTTGCCCGCTCAACTGGGGAGCGGAAGAATCCCAGGGCAACGAAATCGTCGATCGAGCCGTCAAGAGCTGCCTGTTTCCGCTCTATGAGATCGAAGGCGGGATCACGCACCTGAATTATGATCCGCAAGCTGCAGGAAGAAGGATCCCCGTCCAGTCTGCATTTGAAGTCATGGGGACTGCATTCTCGCATTTAACCACGGAGCCGTTCTCCGCAGTGATCCGGGATATCCAGACGGAAACAGACAGGCGTTGGGACCGGCTGAAGGAGCTCGCCGGGAACCCGAAGTTGTGAGGTTTGACCTTTGTGTTGGAGGTGACGGCGGACGGACAAATAAGACAACCGGAAGCCGCGTGTGTTAAGCTGGAAGAACAGAAAAGTGGGTCGCAACGGCCCAGAGAGTTAATCTATTGAGGAGAAGGGTGGAACCGGAAAATGGCTGCGAGCTGGAACCGGAGCCTGTCCTAAATCACGCCTTCCTGCACGCTTCATCGGCTCGTCCGCTCCTTCTGGGCTCCCGGGCGTAGAAGGATTGAAAATAATGGGTTCATTTCTGGAGGAATCTCTTGTCATGAAACTTACTGTGGATCTGACCAAGGAGAATGGTTTTCGCATCAAGTCCGGCAATCATGTGTTTGTGTGCGATCAGGCTGCGGAGGTTCAGGGACGCCATGCTGCCCTCACGCCGGCCGAGTTGTTGATTGCTTCGCTGGGGGCGAGCATCTCCGACTCGGCTGTCAAGTTTTGTCGGGAGCATTCCCAGTCCGCGTCGGGACTGAAAATCGCCCTGGAATGGGAATATGCCAGGGATCAACAGCGGATCGGCAGAATTGATGTCTCGGTGCACCTGCCTAATGCCGTCCCAGAGAATCTCGAAGACGATTTTATGTGTGCGATCCACCTGTGCGAGGTTTATCAAACCCTGGAGGTGAAGCCGGTCATTCATTTTCACTCCACCCTCGACCTGGAAAAACCCGAAGGTGAGACATTGATTCATTTCGCGGGTGCAGAATAATTGGAGCTTCAGCACGCCATTGAAGAGGAGTTTTCAAGTGATGCATGTGATTGTGAGTAGAAAACAACTGGCACCCGACGTGGTTCAGACCGAAGTCGAAGCCCCCCTGGTCGCCCGGAAACGCAAGGCCGGGCAATTCGTCATGATCCGCATTAACGAGGAGGGAGAGCGTATTCCCCTGACGATTGCGGACTCCGATCCGGTGCGCGGA
This sequence comes from Terriglobia bacterium, assembly GCA_049685715.1. GTDB lineage: Bacteria > Acidobacteriota > Terriglobia > JAIQFV01 > JAIQFV01 > JAIQFV01. The sequence continues at coordinate 2,246 of JBAVHJ010000725.1, forward strand.
ACGATTACCCTCATTGTTCAAGGGGTTGGAAAATCCACCCGGCAACTGAACCGACTGCAACCGGGCGACACGCTGGCGGACGTGGTGGGGCCCCTCGGAAAGCCGACTCATATCGAGCCGAATGCCCATGTGGTGTGCATCGGAGGCGGGATCGGCGCGGCCGTGGTTTACCCGATTCTTAAAGCCTATAAGGATTCTTCCAGCCATGTGACCTCGATCCTGGGGGCGCGCACCAAGGATCTGCTGATCCTGGAGGATGAAATTCGCGCGCGCTCGGAACAAACCATCGTGACCACCGACGACGGCAGCTATGGCATGCATGGATTTGTAACGGATGCATTGAAAAAGCTCATGAGCAACGGAACCCCCATCGATCTCGTCATCGCGATTGGACCCGTGCCGATGATGCGGGCAGTGTGCCGGGTCACCGCGGAAGCCAAGATCAAGACGATTGTCAGTCTCAACCCGATTATGGTGGACGGGACGGGCATGTGCGGTGGATGCCGTGTAATGGTGGGGGGAAAGATGCAGTTCGTCTGTGTCGATGGCCCCGAATTCGATGGACATGAAGTGGATTTTGACGAGCTTACTTCCCGTCTCAAGAGTTATCTGGAGTTCGAAAAGGAAGCCCAAGCCCAGTATGAAAATATCTGTGGGGTCCATTGCGGCATTGAGTCGTGAAGAACCTCTGACACGCCCGAGATTGAGAGGAAAACTACTTTTGAGTTGAATTAAAAACTATGGCAAAGAAAATTGGCGCAAAGACAAAAACCCCGATGAAATGTCAGGATCCCCTGGAGCGGGCCCACAACTTCAGTGAGGTGGCCCTCGGCTACACCGCGGATGAGGCCGTGTTTGAGGCGAACCGGTGCATTGAGTGTAAGAACATGCCCTGCATCGCCGGCTGCCCCGTCGAGATTGATATCCCCGCTTTCGTCAAGGCGATCGCCGAACGGCGGCTGGAGGACGCTACCCACATCCTGAAATCTAAGAACTCGCTTCCGGCCATCTGCGGACGAGTCTGCCCCCAGGAGGAGCAGTGCGAGTTGAAGTGCACCCTGGGCGCACGCTTCGAGCCGGTCGCCATCGGGCGGCTGGAGCGCTTCGTCGCAGACTGGGCGCGAAAGCACATGGGGGAAGAGATCCCGATCAGGCGGCCCTCCAATGGAAAGAAGGTCGCGGTGGTGGGCTCAGGACCCGCCGGCTTGACCCTGGCCGGGGATTTGGTGCAGCTCGGCTATCAGGTCACCATATTTGAGGCCTTGCACAAGGCGGGAGGAGTCCTGGTTTACGGTATCCCGGAATTTCGGCTTCCCAAGGGCATCGTTCAACAAGAGATTGACTATCTGATCAGGATGGGCGTGGAGTTGCAGACCAGTGTCGTCATTGGAAAATCCCTGACCTTGACGGAGCTGATGACCGAATGCGGTTTTGACGCCGTATTCATTGGCACAGGCGCGGGTCTCCCTTCTTTCATGAAGATCCCGGGGATCAATCTGATCGGCGTTTATTCGGCCAACGAGTATCTGACCCGTTCCAATCTCATGAAAGCGTATCGCTTCCCTGAGTACGACACCCCGGTCATCCGCGGCCATAATGTGGCCGTGGTGGGGGGCGGTAATACGGCCATGGACTCCATTCGAACCGCGCTGCGCCTGGGGGCCGACAATGCCTACCTGGTATACCGCCGCTCCCGGGCGGAAATGCCAGCCCGGAAAGAGGAGGTGGAGCATGCGGAAGAAGAGGGTGTGCAATTCCATATGCTCACCAATCCCGTGGAGATTCTGGGTGATGAGAAGGGGCGCGTGCGGGCCATGCGTGTTCAGAAAATGGAGTTGGGGGAGCCCGATGAATCCGGACGCCGCAAGCCAATACCCATACCCGGCTCAGAGTTTGAGTTGACCGTCGATACCGTGGTCATGGCCGTGGGTCAGGGCGCCAACCCGGTCCTCACCTCCACGGCTCCGGATTTGAAGACCAATAAGTGGGGGAACATTGTCGCCGATCCAGAGACCGGGGCCACAAACATACCCGGGGTTTTTGCGGGAGGGGACATCGTTTCCGGAGGCGCCACCGTCATTCTGGCGATGGGAGCGGGCCGGAAGGCCGCACGGGCCATCGACCAGTACCTCCGGGAGAGAGGCATGAAGACCCCTGAGAAACAGCAGGAGGCGAGCGAAAGCACGGTGTCGAATTAAGGGGCTCTTGGACGCCCCGCATTCAAAGGATGCCCTCTGAGCCCGCTGCCATGATCACTTGAATGCAACCTGAAAGTGAATTGTCCCGTCCTTAGGACCTTGGCCTGGGAGCACCCAGGCGCTGGGCGACTCGGGGGAAGGCCACGGGCGGTGGGGAGGTAATGGAAAAATGTCTGTGATTGTAAAGCATCGTGAGAAGTACTCCTTCGAGGCCCACACGCGGAATCATTTGATCCTGAGTGACCAGCCGACCACTTCCGGAGGGGGCGATTCGGCCATGACCGCCAACGAGATCTTTGTCTCCTCTCTGGGCCTCAGCATGGCGGTGTATATTGAACACTTCTTCCGGGCCCGGAACCTGCCCGGGGACCACTTTTCGCTCCACCTCGACTGGGAGCAGGAAGAAAATCCAACACGAATCTCCAAGGTGAGCGCCTGCATTCATCTGCCCCCCGAGGTGCCGGAGCGTTATCGTGAGGCACTGCGTCACGCGGCTGAATCCTGCCCTCTCGAACATACGTTGCGGTCTGCGTTCAAGATCGAAGTTCAAATCGGGTGAATGAGTCAAATAAGCCGAAATTCAAAGGAGGTGATCGGGTAGAGTGTTCGCCTGGATTCAAACTTTGCAGGTTCGGCACTCGAAACTCCTGTGCTCAGGATGAATTTTTCCCCACGGGAGTTTGAAAGGAATTCATTTAGAGTCCGCCCTTATAGAGTCGTATCGCTCAAATGCTCGAACAGTAAGAAGAATTCTCAAGCATCGGCTGGATCAAATGGTGAAGGGGATTTTAACCGGAAACAATTGAGTGTCGTTCAGATTCTCCGGTTTGATTCTTGGTATCTCGGATCTTTTGAACCCAGTTCTTCCGTAATAGAACTCTCAGAGCAAGAAACGAACGGCAAACCTCTCTAGAAAGGAAACATCATGACACCAACTATGACTCAAGAGTTAACCGAAACCTTGAATGCCTTTGAAATTGCCCAGAAACAGTTCGCGGATGCCGCGGACATTTTAGGGCTGGACGAGGGCGTCCGAAAGAAACTCAGAACACCTGAACGATGTCTAACCGTCGCCATCCCGACCCGGATGGACGACGGCCGGCTTGAAGTTTTCATTGGCCATCGGGTACAACACAACACCACCCGAGGTCCCTCCAAAGGGGGCATCCGTTTTCATCCCAACGTCACCCTCGACGAAGTCAAGGCCCTGGCCAGTTGGATGACCTGGAAATGCGCGACGGTGGGCATCCCTTACGGGGGAGCAAAGGGCGGTATTACCTGCAGCCCGAAGGATATGTCGCAGGGCGAACTGGAACGAATGACCCGTCGTTTCGCCTCCGAAATCTCGCTCATCATCGGACCTGAAAAAGACATCCCGGCACCGGATGTTTATACCAACGCCCAAACCATGGCCTGGATCATGGATACCTACTCCATGAACAAGGGCTATGCCGTGCCGGGCGTGGTCACTGGTAAGCCCCTGGCGCTGGGTGGATCGCTGGGTCGGAATGAAGCCACTGCGCAAGGTTGTGTTTACATCATTGAAGAAGCCGCCAAGAAACTTGGAATCGATCTGAAGACCTCCACCGCCGTGATCCAGGGGTATGGCAATGCCGGATCCATCGCAGCCTACCTGCTTCACGACCTGGGAGTGAAGATCATTGCAGTCAGTGATTCTCGGGGGGGCATCCTGAACACCCAGGGATTCGACCCGAGAAAGGTGCTGGAATTCAAGAACCAGACCGGCTCCGTGGTGGGGTTCCCGGGCACCGACTCGATCTCCAATGAAGAAATCCTGACGCTCAAGTGCGACATCCTGGTCCCCGCGGCGCTTGAGAATTGCATCACCTTGAAGAATGCTGCGAAGATCAATGCAAAGATCGTGGCCGAGGCGGCCAATGGACCGACCACCCCGGGCGCCGACGAGATCCTCTACGACCGTAAGATCGTTGTCCTTCCCGACATTTTGGCAAATGCCGGCGGAGTTACGGTGAGCTACTTTGAGTGGGTGCAAAACGTTCAGGAACTGTACTGGGACATCGAGGATGTGAACTCCCGCTTGAAGAAGATCATGACTCGCAGCTTCAACGACGTTTGGGCCATCCATAAGGACAAGAAGATTAACATGAGAAAAGCGGCGTACGTGCTCGCCGTCGGTCGCGTGGCCGAGGCGTTCAAACTGCGTGGGCTGTTCCCATGATCGACTGCTGAAATCGTCTAAAGCTGCGCGTGGCCTCAGCCAGAGGCCTCCTGCAGCGAGGTGCCCTTCTTAAGCCCACAGCTTGTTCCCGAAAGGACGGCATTCACGCCACTGAGTTTTGCCGCCCTTTCGGGGTTTTTCGCAGGTAATTCATCCGGCCCTGTTCTGCCCCAAACACGCAACAGTTTGCATCCTGTATTAAGGAGAAAAAGAGGACCGTAGGGGTAGCGACCGACGATCTCTTCACAATATGCGCCTGGAAGTCACACTCAATAATTTCCGCAATCAGCGGGTCATTATTCATGCCAAGCATGACTCCATCTCCATCTGCCTGAATCACTTTAATAACAGTCTCAATTTTGACCGCGAAGGGCGGATGATCTCCATTTTTCTGAATGGACATACATTCCAGCGCAGCGAAGACAATCGCTATCTCGTCAAGTGGAAGACTGACAAGCTGGGTTCCCCTCTGACCATGCGAAGGTCGCTTGAGTTCAAGGAAGTAGAAGAATTCTACTCGAACGCGCAGGAGACCGTTCACGATGTCCTCGAGGCCTTGCAACAGCAGAAAATGAAGGATCTGATTGAGCAGCATGTCCCGGTGGGCGAGGCCAAAGCGGTGCAGGAGTGGATGCAACGGATCCTCTCCTACAACCTGGATCGTTACGCGGATCGCGCTAAGGAGTTTCTTCAAATCTATAAGCCAATCAGCATTCTCCCGCCCGACCAGTACCGCTCACTCGTTGTCCAGGGGACCGAGGGATGCCATTACAACCAGTGCACTTTTTGCACTTTTTACCGGGATCGCGAATTTCGCATTAAAACACCAATGGAGTTTCGAAAGCACCTCAAGAATATCCGGCGCTACTACGGCGAATCGCTTCGACTGCGCCGAACCATTTTTCTGGGCGACGCCAATGCCCTTGTTACCCCCCAGAAAACTCTGTTGAAGTTTCTCGATGCCATCAATGAAGAATTTGACATCACCCCGGCGGGCATGGAGAAGGAAGATCGCACCCTCTGGAAAAAAGCACACCCCATCCACTTCAACGGCATTGTGTCGTTTATGGACTCTTTCTCCACCAAGCAGAAGTCGGTCGATGATTTCAAGGAGATGGCCGCACGAAACCTCAAACGGGTTTACATTGGCGTTGAAACAGGAAGTGATCCGCTCCTGGCTTTCCTCAACAAGCCCGGAAGGAGTGAAGATATCCGGGAAGCCGTTGAGCACGTCAAGAAAGCCAATCTCGCCGTGGGACTGATCATCATGGTGGGGATTGGAGGAATGAAATTCAACGCGGAGCACATCGAGAAGACCGTCAAGCTGCTGCGATCCCTGCCCCTGACCGACCACGATCTGATTTATTTCTCCGAGTTTGTGCAACTTCCTGAGATGGCGTATACGGGCAAAGCCATGGAGGAGAGAATCCGCCCTCTATCCCCCACTCAGATTAAGACACAGATGACATTGATGCGCCAACAACTCCGGGCGAATCATCCCGTTCCGCCCGCAAAGCTCTCTATTTATGATGTGAGAGATTTTATGTATTGATCAGCTCGTCTTTAGGAGTTTCCTTGGCTCCAAAGTGCGTTGACGTATTTGGTTACCGCCTCGAATTAATGTAGGTCCCCCTTCCTCAATCGATCCTCAACAGTCAAGCCATTGTCAAACAGGATGCTTTGACACACCTTTTTGACAAGGGACTTCCACCTTTCCACCTGAATTTTGAGATTTGGATAACGACAAAGCTTTCCGGATTACAGGAAACCAGCGAAAACGATTCCCCCCCTCAACTCGAATCGCCATGCGGAATCCCCACAACAGCCACGCCGGGAATCTCCGGCTACGTGGTTAGCTATGTGAGAGGGGGACCGGCGGGAGTGTTGCCTTATCCTGCAGATGTCACGAGGGGGAGGATGGCATTTTCCGAATCACCCGCTTTAGAGAGAACCGCCCGCAAGTTCGGACTGTGAGCACATCCTGTTCGACCTAGCCATTGTGAGCACCAAAGGTGGCGGGGTTCCTCATTACGAACGTGCAGGCACCTTTCATGGCCGTGGTTACCGTTGATTCACGGTCAAAATTCACAGTTCCGAAAGCCACCAAGAGCTCCATATCCAAATCGAGGGATCTCTCTGCGGAGCACTGTGGTTAGATGTTCCCGACCAAACTGTCCAATTTTTCCATATTTCTGGCCCAAAAAGTCCTTTGCGTGTTTAGAGTCGAACAGATATTTTACCGTCTATCACTTCGGAGATAGGGCCGCCGTTTGCAACCTTTCTCTGAAACACTCTGTTGCAATGCAACGGTAGGTTCCCGTGATTTCCTGGCCTTAGGTTTTTAGACCAATCTAATATGTTGATTCTAAATAGCATGCCGACCACACCTTTTCTTTGACTTCCAAACTTCATTGGCGTACTAATTGCTATCTTATTATGTGAATTTTTGCACTAAGCTGCATCATTGCCGCTAGTTTGGTGCAATGGCACCTGGAATGCAAATGGATCAAACACTGATTAATGAGATCTTATGCATACGATTAATGGCAACTCCGGTCGGAATTGGCTAGAATCCGCCCTTAAGCCAAGCTTGCGTCCTGCAATGCTGGTTATCCATGCTGTCATTCCCTGCAACACCGTACGTCTTTGAACTTACCTACTCTGTATGAACTACAAGGAGATTACTATGACCTCATCCACGAGCCCGCTGAAGGCGATCAAGAGGGTGCTGATCGGCGGCTTGGTGCTTGTAGGACTTGTGGGCGCCTATTCCATTTCCTTCTCGAAGTCCGCGAAACCTGACAAAGGAAAAGCTCCGCAGGCCACCTCGGCGAACTACAAAGCGGAGGATTATGTCGGGGCTGAAACCTGCAAGACCTGCCACGAAGAGATTTACAACAATTTTGAAAAAACGGGCCACTTCAAGCTGACACGATATGGCAACTGGACAGCCGATAATAAAGGCTGTGAGGCCTGTCATGGCCCAGGCAAGGCTCACGTGGATGGGGGCGGAGACAAGACCAAGATTCACAGGTTCGAAGGTCAGTCAGCCAAACAGATTTCCGAAACCTGTCTTCGCTGCCACGCCGGAAAAGAGGAACACAACAACTTCCGCCGCGGTGAGCACTGGCGCAATGATGTCAGCTGCATCAATTGCCACGCCCCCCATTCGGCGACGGCCACGGCTCAGAAGATGCTGGTTCAAAAGGAACCCATGCTCTGCTTCTCGTGCCACAATGAAATCAAGGCGCAGTTCGCCATGCCCTTCCGTCACAAGGTCATGGAAGGCACCATGAAGTGTAGTGATTGCCACAATCCTCATGGCGGGTTTGAACTGAAGCAGGTGCGATTGACTTCGAGCGGAGACGCTCCCTGCCTGAAGTGCCATGCTGAGAAACAGGGCCCCTTCGTATTCGAGCATGCCCCGTTGCGGGAAGAAGGCTGCGCCATCTGCCACACCCCACACGGGTCCAACAATGCCAAGCTTTTGAAGCGCAATGAACTGCGGATCCTCTGTCTGGAATGCCACAGCAATGCAGGGACAGTGGGAGCACCCGATACACCGTCATTTCATAACCAGGCTACAGCGCGATTCCAGAACTGCACGACCTGCCATGTCAAGATTCACGGATCCAATGTCGATCGATTTTACTTCCGATGACGCTTGATGGGCCTAGACCGCTAACGATAGATTGGGAGAAACGCACAACATGAAAAATAAAATCGGATTCACACTTTTGATCGTTCTGGGGATCACGCTGGGAGCACTCCTCGTTCGGGCGCAGTCTCCTGCGCCTTCCAGCGATACGGTCCTGGGGGGCTATACCTTGACCCAGGACGCCGAACTGGGAGTGCGGTTTTTGGGGAGGGACGGCAACGACAACAAGTACCGCAGTGATTTGAATTACGGTCGCGGCTTTCGGCTTTTCAATTACGATTTTCTGGCGCGATCGAAGAATGGCGACGGTGCGCTGTTCGATCTTTTCCATGTGACCGCACTCGGTTGGGGCGGCGATCCCAACGAGTTCTTGCGCGTGGATGTGGAGAAGAACCGGTGGTACCGCTTTGACGCCAACTTCCGCCAGTTTGACTATTTTAACAACCTCACCACCTTCGCGCTGAATCAGCACCTCGCCGATACCAACCGTAAATTCGGCGACTTCAATCTGGCCTTGTTCCCGGACAATCAACGCTTCAAGTTTTACGTCGGTTACACCATGGACCGAAGCAATGGGAATACGGCCACCACGTACGATTACCAACGCGACGAGTTTCCGATCCTTTCCCCGATCCGGGCTGAGGCCAGTGACTGGCGGGTTGGTTTTGATGCCAAGGTGTGGGTGTTTGACATTTCATTCCTGCAGGGATACCGCATTCTTAAGGACAACACGACCTATGCGGTTCCCTCCCTCGATGTGGGAAACAACCCAACAAATACGAGCGTGATTACTTTTCTGTCGCGGGATATCCCTTCGCGCACACATATGCCCTTCACGCGGTTCAGCGCACACACCCTGATCAAGAAAAAGTTGGATTTTACCGGCCGGTTCATTTATTCGACCGGGACCACCACCTTCGATCTTACAGAGATGGTGAAGGGGGTCGACGCCTCCAACAACAATATTCTTCTGGATCTTTTCAAGGGACCCGGGAGCGCGAGGCGGCCGAACGGGATCGGTGACTTTGGCGCATCTTTCTTTGCCACCGACCGTTTGACCATCTCAGACACCTTCCGAGTGAATAATTTCCGCATCACGGGTGGGGATAGTATTCTCGAGTCGCTGTTCCGCAATCGCACCACGGCTTTTGGAACCACCACGCTCGCCCCTCTCTTTGTTCCCTCTCTGACCTTCGAGTTGGTCGGATATCGCCTTTTCTCCAATTACGTTGAGGGGGACTACAAGTTTAGTCCGAGATTTTCCGGCCATGTCGGCTATCGTTATACGGCGCGTCGAGTGGAGTTAGGAGCTGCGATTCAGCCGCCTTTGGGAACGTCCATTGATCCCGACATCCAGTTCAACCACACGAACTCGGTGGTCGTGGGATTCAAAGCGCGACCCTCTTCCATCTGGACCGTCTTTTTTGACTTTGAGCGGGGCTCGGCGGACAACGTTTTCACCCGGCTTTCCAATTACAACTACAACAACTTCCGCGTGCGCACCAGCGTCAAACCGTCGAAGACATTCACCCTCAATGCCTCGCTGGTGACCCGGGACAACAACAACCCCGCGCTCACCCTGGGGGGCCAGAATTTCGGTGTGGATGCCAAGGGTCGGATCTTCAGCGCGTCAGCGG
>JBAVHJ010000726.1:0-3320 GCA_049685715.1 Terriglobia bacterium
ATCATCAAGACAGCCATGGAGCTGCCGCCCATCGAACGACGAAGATCGCGGCGCATGTCCCTGAAGATTCCTTTTGTGATACGCGGAAAAGACACGTTCAATCGTGATTTCGAGGTCTCCTCGATCACCGAGGGGGTGAGCCAACACGGGCTGCTGGTGCGCCTGCCGGTTCGAATCCCCGTGGGAGAAGAAGTCGAGGTGTTCCAGACAGAACCGAACGACTCCGAGGGTGTCTCCATCCTGACTCGTGGCCGCGTGGTCTGGAATGACAGCGACGGCATCCGCGGCCCTTATTGGCACGGATTGGAATTCCTGGGCCGCTCCAATCAATGGAAATCTGAGTAAGAGTTCCCCCTGAAAGAGTTTGAGATTTAATAGTCCGCTTTCTGTCCGAACTAGCGGCGTGGTGGGATTCGACCGCCACGCCCTTCTTTTCCACTCCCCAACAAACTCGCCATGGCATCCAAAGGACCGCATCTGCCGGTCGTCTTAATCCGAATCAGGGTTCCTTTTTGTCATAGTATTTCCGATTGAAAAGTTGTATATCCTCGGTAGACGGGGAGGAATGGAAATGCCTGAGAAAATCCAAGCCATCGACTGTATGTATTACGTGGCCACGCGCGAGTTCATGGAGAAATGGGATCGTGCGAAAAAGGGAGAGCTCGAGTGCCGCATGGAGAAAGCCATCGGGGGACTCCCCCGCTACGACTCCATCGAAGCGATGTTGCAATTGATGGACCAGGCGAACGTCGACAGAGTCTTCATCACCCAATGCAAGATGTGGTCCTACTGGAGGAAGTGGATGTACATGGACACCCAACTCGAAGAGGTCCTCCAGTACACCCAAAAGTATCCGCACCGATTTGTCGGGCTTGCCGGTTACAATCCCTTTCGCATCAGGGAGAGCCTTCGCGAGATTGAAACTGCCGTCAAGGAGCATGGGTTCAAAGGCGTTTACGTGCATATCTACGGCTTTGATATCCCTCTCAACGATCCCAAGATGTATCCGCTTTACGCCAAGTGCGTGGAGTTGGACGTCCCGGTTCAGATGCAGGTCGGCCATGTCTTGGAGGCGATGCCGAGCGATTGCGGGCGCCCCATCTACCTCGATCGCATCGCCTGTGATTTTCCGGAATTGAAGATAGTCGGGGCCCACACAGGTTGGCCCTGGGTTGAGGAGTTGATCTCCATCTGTTACAAATGGGAAAACGTCTGGTTTGGCGTCGATGCCTGGAGTCCAAAATACCTTTCACCCCAGATCACCCAATTCATCAACAGCCGGTTGGGCCGGGATCGCTGCATTTGGGGAACCAACGGTCTCCCCTGGAAGGAGAATCTGAGCCAACTTGATGAACTGAATTTGAAAGAGGAGGTCAAACAGAAACTTTTGCGCGGGAACGCGGTCGAGTTATTCAAGTTGAACCCGCGCGAATAGAGGTGTGAGACCGTCCCTTGGAGATGAACGGCGGATTCCACTGGGATTGGAAACAGTCTTAAGGCGTGATGACGGAGCGGATTCCCTCTCCGTGACGCAATTTGTCCAATGCCGTGTTGATTTGGGCCAATGGGTATCGGGCGGTAACCAGTTCGGAGACCTTGATCTTTCCCTGAAGAACCAATTCAAAGACGCGAGGATAGTCCACGGGGCGACACCCGAGCGACCCGATCACTTCAAGTTCGCGAAACATGACCCGCCCGGTTTCGAGTGTCATGGGCTTCTCGGAGTATCCGACCAACACCACGCGGCCGCCGGTCCGGACGGAGGCGAATGCCTGTTCTTGGGTCAACGGGTTTCCGATGGCTTCAAACGCGATATCCGCGCCTCCTCCGGTCAGCTTGCGTAGTTCCTTGTCGACCCGCTCCACGCCCTTTGGGTTGAACACAGCCATCGCGCCCAGCTGGCGTGCCATTTTCAGTTTTGAATCGTCGATGTCCACCGCGATCACATGCCCGTTCATGGCTGCAGCGATCTGCACTACATTGAGTCCAATCCCCCCGCAACCAAAAACGACAACGCGATCCCCGGGCTGTACTCGCCCGCGGTTGACGACGGCATGGTACGGAGTCGTCGTTGCATCCGCAATGATCGCACCCTCCACCAGCGGGATTCCTTCCGGCAGGGGCAACGTGTCCCTAGCGGGAGCGACCAAATATTCCGCATACCCCCCATCCACATGGTTGCCGAACATCACCATGTTTTCGCAGATATTCTCACGCCCCGCACGGCACATGCGACATTGGCCACAACCGTAGACGGCCGGTAACAGCACTCGATCGCCCTCCCTGAACTGCTTGACCCCCGATCCCAGCGCCGCCACCGTTCCTGAGACCTCATGCCCCAGGACCATGGGCGGTTTTTTGAAAGTCGGGACTTCGTGGTCGAGATAGTGCAGATCCGTGTGGCAGACCCCGCATCCGGCCACTCTCACGAGTACTTCGCCGGGCTTCGGAGCGGGCGTGGGTATCTCTTCAAGAGTGAGGGGTTGATGCGCCCCGTAAAAGACAGCCGCCTTCATGAGAACTTCCTCCCAGGATTATTTGTGCTTCCACGACGGTGCGCGTTTCTGCAGAAACGCCGCCAGCCCTTCCTGCGCGTCTTCCGTGGACATTAGTTTTTCAAGATACAACGTCTCCATGTCGGCGAGCGAACTCCAGCGGTCGGCTGTCACCCGCAACGCCTTCTTGCATATTCGCAAGGCAGCGGCACTCAGACTGCCCAGTTTTTTGGACAGTTGTTCAACGCCGGCCTCAAATTCGTGAGGGGGAACGGCAAGATTGATGAGGCCCATCCGAGCCGCTTCCCTGGCACTGATGGTCTCTCCTGTGAACAACATCTCGGCAGCCTTTCGATATCCGACCAGGGCCGGCAAACGAACCGCCGCCACGGGTGCGAATGAAGCCAACCGGATCTCGGGTTGACCGAAGCTGGCTTCCTCGGAGGCAACCACCAGGTCGCAGGACAACGCGAGCTCGCATCCGCCACCCAAAGCGGCGGCATGCACTGCCGCAAGCGTCGGCGCGGGGAATGTGGCCAGCGCCGTACACACCCGATCAAACAACGGGATCATTTCACGAACGCGGTCGGGGGTATGATCGGTCACATCCACACCGGCAGAAAAAAGTTTTCCTTTGCCTGCCAGAATGAGCACCCGAAGGGTTTCGTCACGGCGAGCCTCTTCCACCACGTGCTCCATCTCACGGAGCATCGGGATGTTCAGGATATTCAGCGGAGGGCGCCTCAGGGTTAAACGACCAACACCCTCACCCAAGTTCCAATCCACGAACTGTAAGTTTTCGGCCATAAGGTTTCCGTCGTAGGG
>JBAVHJ010000727.1:0-5093 GCA_049685715.1 Terriglobia bacterium
GGACGTACTTCTCGACCTGCTCCTCGAAATGAAAGCGGAGTTCCTCGTCCATCTCGGTTTCGACGGCATCGCGTCGAAACAGCGACCGGACACGAAAAAGAAGATCGCTCAGCATGACGCCCTCCCAGCAGATTGCCGCAAGAGTCTTTAATTGGGTTGTGAAGGCACCGGATTCAGCACGCGCCAGGCATCTGAATTCTACGGGACCTTGGAAGTCTCAAACGCTCTCCAGCACCTGGCCGACTGCCACGGTCAGCTTCTTCCAGGTGCTCTCTCCCGCCTCGAGCTGTTGACGCCCTTTTCGCGTGAGTTCGTAATACTTCGCACGGCGGTTGTTTTCCGACGCCCCCCACCGCGCCTTGATCCAGCCGCGGCGTTCCAGCCGGTGAAGGGCCGGATACAACGATCCTTGCTGAACCTGGAGGACCTTGCTGGAGATCTGATGGATGCGCTCCGAAATCGCCCAACCGTGCTGAGGCTCCAGCGCCAGGGTCTTCAGGATGAGAAGGTCCAAGGTTCCTTGTGGAAGATCGATATGCTCACCGGTCATCTCATTCCCCTTTCACTTCGACAGGAGACGATACTCCTCTTCCTGTCGAAGTGCAAGGGGAAAAACATTTCAGGGGGATGGGTGCGAATTGACAGCGCGAGCACCTTTGTGGCGGGGCGAGGTAGGGTTCAGCCCCGACTGGGGCGTAGGATCTTTAGCCCACGGCGTCGCCGTGGGTGAAGATGATTCAATCTGGGTTGGAGCCCCGGGAGGGGCGAAAGGTCAGCAAGAGTTATGCAGTAGAAGAAATTGAAGGGGGTTGGATTTGGGAAGGTCCGGTTTTTCTGTCGCCCCTGGCGGGGCTCTTCATCCTTTAGAATGGTTTACCCAGGGCTGGCGCCCTGGGCTAAAGATCCTGCGCTCCGCAAAGCGGAGCTAATTCCGAGGAACATGCCTGCGGAACCCGATGGTTCAGCTGTGGATCTCTGGCTGGGCGGGCATGGTTTCGTTTTCTATCGAAGTCTCGTTTTCCGAGGTCTGGATTCCTGCGCGCTTTGCGAGTTTTTTCTCCGCGCGGCGCTCCGCCTTCGTTCGTTGCTTTTCAAGTCTCTTCATTTCCTTCTGGCGCTTTTGGAATGTGGTTGGCATGGGGTCTCCTTGGATATGGCAGTGGACGATGGGATTGCCGCATAGGCTGTCCTTGAGGTTACCAGCGAGGTTCGCGCGGCTGGCGTGCGGCATCGCGATAATCCTCGTTTGAGAATCCGCCCCGGCCGCGCCCGCCATCGCCTCGTGGGCCACTCCGTGGGCCACTCCGCTCCGTCTTGGGACGTGCTTCATTCACCTTGAGATTGCGCCCTCCCACCTCTTTCCCATCGAGGGCTGCAATTGCCTTGGCGGCCTCTTCATCATTGGGCATTTCCACAAAGGCAAAGCCCCGGGCTCGGCCCGTCTCCCGGTCCATGACCAGGTGGATGCGCCCAACCTGTCCGAACGGATTGAACAGTGCATTCAATTCGCTTTCGGTGGTTTGAAAACTTATGTTTCCTACAAATAGATTCTTCATTTTGTTCTCTCCTTAACGGTGCGCCGCGTCGGAGGCGCGGGGTTTTCGATCATCGGCCGGTGCCGCAATTTAAGCTGGGGTCAGAAAGCGCTTTCGAAAAAGTTCCGGAACTGGCCCGAGCGAGAGGGATGGCGCAGTTTTCTGAGCGCCTTGGCTTCGATCTGGCGGATGCGTTCGCGAGTCACGGCGAACACCTGGCCCACTTCCTCGAGGGTGTGCTCACTGCCATCATCCAGGCCGAAGCGCATCTTGATGATGCGTTCCTCGCGCGGGGTAAGTTTCCTCAGCATGGATGCCATGTGCTCCTTGAGGTTGAGGCGGATGGCCGCTTCCAGCGGGGAGACAGCCCCCTTATCCTCCACGAACTCGCCCAGGTGCTTCTCCTGGCCCTCTCCAATGGGCGTTTCGAAGGACACCGGCTGCTGCGCAATCTTCTTAGTCCGGCGCACCGTGTCGACAGGAATATCCATCCGCTTGGCGATCTCCTCTGAAGTCGGTTCGCAGCCCAGCTCCTGCGCCAGCTGCCGGCTGGTGCGGACCTGCTGGTTGATCGTCTCGATCATGTGCACAGGGACGCGGATCGTGCGTGCCTGGTCGGCGATGGCCCGGGTAATCGCCTGGCGAATCCACCACGTGGCGTAAGTGGAAAACTTGTACCCGCGACGCCACTCGAACTTGTCGGTCCCTCTCATGAGACCGATATTGCCCTCCTGGATTAAGTCGAGAAAATGGAGCCCGCGGTTGGTGTACTTCTTGGCGATGGAGACAACGAGACGCAGGTTTGCCTCAGTGAGCTCTTTTTTCGCTTGTTCGGCTTCAGCCGTGCCACGCAGGATCAGAACGAAAGTACGCTTCAGGCTGTTCAGCCCGACCTCACTCGCATCATGGATCACTTTGAGCTCGGAGCGGCACGAACGCAACGCCTTGCGGGCCTGGACGGCGGCCTCGCCGCGAGCGGCGTTAGCGCGGCGTTCCAGACGCGCGGCCTCGCGCTCCAGGGAGTGCACCCGCTCGACCGAGCGCCGCGTCATGTCAATTAGACACCTCTTCTCGCGTTCCTTGAAATCAATGGAGCGGACCAGCCGGGACAGCTCAATCCGTGTCCGCGCCAACCGATGCCGGGCCCGCAGAGACACCCGCTTTTTCGATCTCGGGAGGTTCTCCAGCCGGGTCGCTTGCGTGAGCCCCGTCTTGTAGAGCCGCCCGATCTTATCGATGATTCGGAGCGTTTGACGGGTCTTGGCGTCAATTTTTTCCGGGGTCAATTCTTCTTCGTCGAACCGGACAACTTCCTTGATCGGCCGGGTGCCATCACGAAGTTGTGCCCCCAGGGACATCAGCTCCTTGAGCACAATCGGGGAACGGGAGATGGTTTTGAGCACGAGCCGCTGCCCGCGCTCGATACGCTGGGCGAGGGCCACCTCGCGTTCGCGGGTTAGCAGGGGCACGACGCTCATGTGACGCAGATACATGCGGACCGGATCGTCGGACTTGTCGCCCAGTCGCGCGCTCCGGTTCAGGGCGGGTCTTTCGCGGCGGACAGCCTCGTCGTGATCGATGTCGGCGGGTCCGGCGAGTTCGTGCGCGGCCTTCGCCGCCGCAACGTCCTCATAGATGTCGATGCCATCGCGGTCGAAAGTGGTGAACAGCGTATCGATCTCTTCCACCGTATGCTCCTCCACCGGAAGGGTGTCGTTCACTTCGTCAGAAAGCGGATAGCCGGGTTTCTTACCGAGGCTGATGAGGTTGCGGACGTGATCGTGTTTTTGCTGTATCGTAAACGACAAGAGTTCCCTCGCTCGTCACTGCCGGAATTGGCCGGGCCTTCCTTCAAGTCGCACTCTCACCGGGAGAAAACGCCCGGACACCGTATCGTCATCGGAGGAGACACGGTCGGGGGGGCAGCGGTGACTCGCGTGTCCACGCTGCTCTCCTTGTGGTTCGGATCCTGATTGCCCCGATCCCCCCGGGATAGCACGGTGCGTCTTGTTACAGGATTCAGGGCTATTGTACCAGTTTTGCGTCTCAAGCGGGTCAAAACAGATGCGGCGGGTCATTAACGGAATCGGTCCGCGCCGCGAGCTCGCGAACGGACTCCGCCATAACGCCAACAATCGCCGCAGTCTGCGGACGGGGAACCCGCACGCAGTCCGTAGGAGGACAGCGTTAGTTCTCCATCAGCGCTTGTAAGACTTCACCGGGAAGTTGAACCATTCTGGACCGGGTCGTCGATTGGATGCGATCCATGCCACCGCGAAAGCCATCCCTCTTTTCAGGGAAATCGCCCTCCACGCCCATCCTCTCCATCCGAATGCCGAGCGTCCGCTCCAATTCAAATAACTCGGTTCGCTGCTCTCTCACGAAGAGAGTTGAAGCGAGGCCCTGTTTACCGGCACGCCCGGTGCGTCCGACGCGGTGAATGAAGTTTTCTGCCCACTCTGGCAAATCATAGTTGATGACGTGAGCGATGTCCTGAACGTGAATTCCGCGCGAAGCAAGGTCCGTCGCCACCAGGACGCGATAACGTCCCCGCTGAAATCCCTCAAGCGCTGCCGTCCTCTGCGATTGCGAGCGGTCACCGTGGATCATGGCCGCATTGATGCCCTCGCGATTCAGATTTTTGGCAATTCGCTCTGTGCCGCGCTTGGTCCGCGAAAACACAAGGCACCGGCCGCTCTCTTTGACGAGCAGGTGGTGCAGCATTCCTTGCTTACCGTCAACGGCCACCTCGAACGCCTGGAGTCGCACGTTTTCCGACGGCTTCAGCGTGGACCCGAATGCGAGACGCACCGGGTTTCGGGTGTAGTCTTTCACGAGGTCTGCCATATCGCCTTCCATGGTGGCGGAAAAACACATCGTCTGGCGGTCTTTGGGCAGGACCGCTGCAATCCTGCGAACCGCGGGAAGAAACCCCATGTCCAACATGCGATCCGCTTCATCGAGCACGAGTATTTGCACCTCGCGAAGGTTGATCAGCTTGCGGTCAAGAAGGTCTTCCAGTCGTCCGGGGGTGGCAACGACCAGCCCGACTCCCTTGCGGATGGTGTTGAGTTGTTCGGTTTCGGATAGGCCGCCCACAACCAGGGCCGCCGGCGCAAGTTTTTTGCCCCGTAAGGCGTTGTATTGATCCACGACCTGCATGGCGAGTTCGCGCGTGGGGACAAGGACGAGCGCAACAATTCCCGGCTTGTTTCGACGTAGGAGATTTTCGGCCACCGGAACCAGGAACGCCAGGGTCTTGCCCGTCCCGGTTTGCGCAGTCGCGATCACATCTCTGCCTTCAAGGGCTTGCGGGATCGCCGCGGCCTGAACCGGGGTGGGTATTGAGAAATGAGCAGACGACAGCCGCTCTTTCACATAAGGAGAAATCGGAAGTTCTGAAAAATTTTGCATTTTGCTTTCTTGCTGGCGCCATCGCAGCACGCACATGAAATTGCAGGCGGGCATGACGACAAGCCTTGCCAGTCTTGTTTTGAATTACGCTGAAGACGTACGGAGGGGACTGAGGGCGGGTGTTCTCAGATCACGAACTGAACC
>JBAVHJ010000728.1:0-6793 GCA_049685715.1 Terriglobia bacterium
GTGCAGACGTATTCGCATTCGGCGTCTTTCCATTCGTGATCTGGGCTGCAATCCGATTCGAGGCGGCCGGGGCGGCGGCGGTAAGCTTCTTGATTTCCGTCGTGGCTGTGTGGGAAACAGCCCACGGGTTCGGGCCGTTCGTGAAAAGCGCTTCTCTGCAAAACGCGACCCTCCTCCAGTCCTTCCTCGCCGTCATTTCAGTGTCTGGAATGACGCTGGCTGCCTTAACCACCGAAAGGGCACAACTGATCCGTGAACAAACGGCACGCGAGGGACTCGAGCAGAGTGAAAAACGCTATCGCGGAATCGTAGAGACCGCGAACGAAGGGATCTGGAAGCTGGACGCGGAGTTCATCACCCGTTTCGTCAATCGGCGTATGGCTGAGCTGTTAGGATATACAGGCGATGAGATGCTTGGGAAGTCTCTATTCGATTTTATCTTCGAGGACGATGTCGAGCAGAAAAGAGCCGATCTGGAGCGCCGACGAACGGGCGTGAATGAGCAACTCGAAAGGCGCTACCGCAAGAAGGATGGGTCGGAGTTGTGGGCAAAGGTATCAGCGAGTCCAATCTTCAATGATGACGGAACATTCTCGGGGGCACTCGCAATGGTCAGCGACATGACCCACCAGAAGTACGCTGAAACCGGACGGCAGAGCGCAATGCAGACCGTGATGTTGCTGTCCCGCGCGATGGAACGGACAGCCGATAGCGTTGTGATCACAGACAGGGAGGGATTGATCCAGTATGTGAATCCGGCGTTCGAGGCGACTACCGGTTACACCCGCGAGGAAGCATTAGGCAAGACGCCACGGATTCTCAAGTCCGGCCACCATGATTCGGATTTCTACAAGATGCTCTGGGGCCGCCTCCTCGCGGGAGAACCGTTCCGAGGAACACTCGTGAACCGGAAGAAAACGGGTGAACTCTACTGGGCCGAACAGACGATCACCCCGATAAAAGACCCCGCCGGGAATATCACCCAGTTCGTCTCCGTGCTCAAAGATGTCACCCTATTGCGCAAGGAGCAGGAGCAGGAGGTGCAACTGCGTCTGGCGCGCGAAGTGCAGCAACGATTCTACGCCGCAGCAATTTCTGTGCCCGGCCTTGATATCGCTGCGGCTGCATATCCAATGGAAGAGACAGGCGGTGACTACTTTGACTTCTTCGCCCTGCCGGACAGCTCTGTGTGTGTGGCTATTGGCGATGTCAGCGGACATGGGTTCGACTCTGCACTGGTGATGGCGCTCACCCGAGCTTACGTGCGCTCATTCGCCGAAGTGGAATCTGATGTGGGTGAGATTCTGACCAAGGTCAACCGCATGCTCGTGGCAGACCTCCACGATGAACGTTTTGTAACCCTGCTGTTTGTACGCCTCGATTCGAGCAACAGCTCTTTGGCTTATGCGAACGCTGGGCATGTCCCCGGCTTCCTGCTGAACGGCTCTGGAGGGGTCGACGCTATGATGACAAGTACAGGCCCTCCCTTGGGTCTGTTTGGCGACGCTAAGTTTATTAGCACGGTGCTCCCGCTTGAGCCGCATCAGTTGTTGCTGTTGCTGACTGACGGGGTCACTGAGACCACCACTTCTGATGACGCGGAATTCGGTCCTGGCAGAGTCCTCGATTACGTGCGTGCGCACCGCCAAGATTCTGCTCACCAGATTGCTGAAGGGATTTGTCAGGCCGCTCGCTGTTTTGCGCGTGGCCAGGACCAGCTCGACGACCTCACCTCAGTCGTTGTCAAGGTGGATCAGAAAACCTTGTCAGGAGGGGTTTGAGCATGCTCGCAGCGCCGATACTTAGGGAAACTAAGTGAAAAGCGAAGTAAAGGTATTTGATCTTTTTCGGCATCCCCAAACGGAATGCTCTGACGTTACTTTGATCAAGCGGCTCCAAGGCACTGACCCGGACCGCCAGGAGGCTTCCACGTGAGCATGCAAGCAAGCACCCGGCAGGTACATGGTGTCACCATCGTTGACTTGATTGGAAGTATTAAAGAGGGCAAGGACATCTCGGCGTTGCGCGACACTGTCGAAGACCTGCTCGGCAAGGGACAGAAAAAAATCCTGCTGAACCTGAGCGACATCAACCACATGGACAGTTCGGGCCTCGGCGCCCTGGTCAGGGCCTTAACTTCGGTCCGCAACCAGGGCGGCGAGTTGAAGCTGCTGCACCTGACCAAGAAAGTGCACGACCTGCTGCAAATTACGAAGCTGTACAACGTCTTCGACGTAAGGGACGACGAGGCCGCGGCGATAGCCGCTTTCGGCAGCTAGTTCTTCTACGCCAGTGGCGAATTCGCAATCGACGAGATCACCTTTGGAAAAACAACCCAAAGGTTTTTCGCCATTTTTGAAGGATTTCCTACCGGTGTGGAAAAGATTGTCCCTCTTTTTAAGCCCTCAATGCAGCCCCATTCTCACGTTACGAACGAGG
Organism: Terriglobia bacterium; assembly: GCA_049685715.1. Classification (GTDB taxonomy): domain Bacteria; phylum Acidobacteriota; class Terriglobia; order JAIQFV01; family JAIQFV01; genus JAIQFV01. Next base: position 2,440 of record JBAVHJ010000728.1, read on the forward strand.
GTTCAATTAGGGTTCAATAGAACTTCCCCACCCTTCCTTTGCATGACTTACCACGGTTATGCGTACCGCCAAATGATTGGTTTTACTGAAAGTTAGCAAACCCATAATCCGCCGGGGCGGATCCTTGGTTCAAATCCAAGCCCCGCAACCAAATTCAAAGCTCAGTCCCTCATCGGAGGCTGAGCTTTTTTGTTTTGCAGCGGGTCGCACAAATTGGGGTGCCGCACGCATCGCGTTCTTTCTTTGCGATGCCTGCGCTCACAAGCGTTCCCCACTGCCGGGCGCGGGGGTGGCGCACACCCCGATTCATCGGGGTGTGTGCGCCCCTTGAACTGATTTGCTTTTGATTATTCACCCCCAGCGCCGCTTCGCTACTTCAATCATCGCCCTTGAGAGACTCTAAGTCCGAACTTCGCCGTTGTTATGAGGGGAGCAATCTTGACTACATCACCTGCAGCACCTATCGGGGCACCCGAGCCTTTGATACTGACCGTTTCAAGCCAAGAACGCCGCATCCGCCGGGGCGGACCACGAACGCATGTGTGCGCCACCCGGCCCGGGGCCGACTGGGCTTCTCGGCGCCACGACCGCTGTCAGGCGTGAAGTTGAGCATCGACGAACGCGATGAACTGCGCGATCCGCGGCAACGGGAGGCTCGCCGGCTTGCCACGGTCGCGGTCCATGGCACGACGCACGAGGGAATGCCATTCGGCGGGAAGAGCGCGCCCGGCCCACCGAGCGGCTCGTGGTTTCGAGACGACACCCCCCTTCCGAACGGAGTACATGATGCGACACAGCGTCAGAATGGCGTAGCTGCGATAGAAGGGCACGTCGCGCCATTTGCTCGCTGGGTCGGCAATCTCGGCGCGCAGGTAGCCGACTTCGCGCACAAGGGCATGAAAGAAGGTCTCAGCAGCGATTGGCGGAAGGAAGGACGCGGCAGCCGGTCCGGTGAGGGTGATTCCCGTCGCCAGCACGTTCGCCCAGATGATCGGGTTGCCGTCTGAACCACTGCGCTTCAGAACGCCGAACTGATACAAACACCCGCGGTTGTCAGGGGAGAGGAGAGTGTCCCTCACGAGCATCTGCATCTGAAGGCGTGACACCCAGGGATCCGACCTGGCTTCCCGCTTGAGCCACGCAGCGAGCTTCCGAAACTGTGCGCCGCTCAAGTCCCGCCGGACGACGACGATGCAGTCGACATCGCTGCGCCTACAATCGAACGCACGTTGCGTGAGCGAACCGTATAGGTAGACCCCGATGAGGTTCGTTCGCAGAACCACGTGGAGTTCAGCCGTGAGCGCGCGCAACATGGCGGCTATCGGCACCGGAACGGCTGGTTTGTGCGGGCGGATCACGATAGGTGTGTTTGATCGGATGCGCAGCGACTCGACTCTCCCTGCAGCAACGGCTTGTTAGACATCAGCGTCGCGCACCTCGCGTCTCCTGCACTCGCTTAGTCCACTGCCAAAGTCCGGCGGAAATGTTGGCCGGCAACCGATAACCAAGTTGACGCGCGAGCATGACGATCTGGCCCCGGTGATGGGCCTCATGCGCAACGAAATATGTTAGCACGTGGGGGACATCCAGAGGCAGGTTGCGCCATACGTAGGCCTTCGACGGGGGCACATGGCCTCCTGAAACCAGGCCGAGTTCGAGGAGCGCTTCGATTCCCCTACTGCTCCGCTTTAGAGCGGCGAGCAATTCACCGCGCGTGACCTTGCGGCGGTCCACAGAGGCGGGGATGGCGATCCCGTGCTCCTGGCCGAGGGTCTTTAGCCACATGCAGCGAGCGTTGTGGAGATGCCCGGCGATCATGCGGATCGAGCGCCGCGGTGCCCCGGGAACCGTGGCGTCCCAGAGTGCGCCGGGCAGGTGCTCCACGAGGTAGGCGGTGACGCGGCTGTTGGTCCGCCAAGAAGCCAGGAGCGTCGCGCCGAGATTAGCGGGTAGTATCATTGCCAGTGCTTCCTTCGAACATCACGCTGATGCCTAACGCTGCGCGTCACAGCACGGACCGACAGGTTGACGCGCTTGTTTGCCGGCGTCACCTCGCAGCCCTGCGCCGGGCGGCCCGATACGAGACAAAAGGCCGAATCCACGTCTTTCCACCGTCGTACGACCGGTCGAGCGTAAAGGAGTAGCCATCGGCGGAAATGTCGTAGTACCGCCCCCGCTCCACCAATTCACCCCCAGGATCCCTGCCTTGGCCACTCGTGCGGATCTCGCCATCGACGACTTCAGCGCGCAACTCACTGTAGCCTTCCACGTTCGCCATCATCCAGACCACGTACCACCGGTCGCTGTCGGGGATGTAGGTGCGGAAGCTCGCCCCCCGAAAGTTGACCTGCCCTGACGCGTCCAGATGGCGAATCTCGTCGAGTAGCGCGGCGCCGTCCAGGATGGGGTGCACGTTGGAAATCGCACGACGGCCAGCGCTGGCTCCCTCAGGCATGACCAGCATCTCAATGTCCCATTCGCCAAGGAGAAAATGAAACGCGTCGGCGCTCCGGCCCATTTTCACAACCCTCCTCCCTCTCTGTTCACAACAGGCCACCTGAATCGCGGAGATTGCAAGCCGCACCGCAACCGCGATGACCGTCCAGAGCCCGATTCGACCGGTCGCTGCCACCGTCGGTTCGACGCCTGAGGGTTGATGGCCGAATTCATCGTCCTCGCCCGCCTAACTATAGAGACCGATCCAGGGGCGTCTGGCCGCAAAAGGATTCTACGCCGTGTTGAAATTTGAGTTCAACTAGATTTGTGCTTCGAATTCGGGCAAGGTGGTTTCGAACAATGTGGGGCTTGGAAACCAAACGATTCCAAGTGACCACCATACTCTGATCCTCAGGGCCGAGCGAGGAGATTCACCATGCCGTGGGAGAACTGTGCTCAATTGTCCAAGCGAAGGGAAATTTGAAATCGAGAATTTCGAGACGATTCAGCAAGAGAAGTGGATGGGGTTTCCTGGGGAGATTAGAGACATTCCGCTCCTCACGGAGTCCGACCTTCGGGAAAATCGTCCAAAGGTTCCTTATCTCCTTTGGAAGATTTCTCCCCAGGTTTGAAGGATTCTTGCCGTTTTTGAGCTCTCAATACAGCCCTTTTTCCACGATAACATGGAGAGTTCAATTGGGGTTCAATAGAACTTCCCCACCCTTCCTTTGCTTTACTAACCACGGCTATGCGTACCGCCAATGATTGATTTTACTGAAAACAAGCAAACTCATAAACTAACCCCTTCCCTGGTCCGTGGAAGCACCCAGCACTGAAAATTCGACTGGACCTTGCATCCAGAGGCGGTCGGGCGTATATTGCGGGTCGACCCGAAAATCAAAACGAAAATTCCTGCCATAACCGGAAGTGATGTGGCTTTCTGAGTTCTACGCTGGCACAGGTCTGGCGATGTGAAATGCATCGTCACATCTTCACCCTTAAACTGTCTACCAAGGGGAGGGCACCACATGCGCATTTCACGGCTTTGCTCCATACTTCCAGTTCTTCTCAGCATGTCCCTTTTGTCATCGACCTTCCTGCCGGCTCAAGCCCAACACAAGGCAGATAAGCAGAAAGAGGAGCTCGAAGAGCAATCCTATTCGGAACCGGGAGCATGGCACGGGGTGCCGGGGGAAGAGTCCCGGTCTTCTGAAAACCAGGACTCGGAAGCAAAAAGACCCGGCTTCAAGGGGAACATAAAACAGCCCGACCAGGAACGGGCCTCGGGGAAAATCAATATGCCCCATGGCATATCGGCCGTTAATCCGATTGATGCCAATAGAGCAGGGAAACTCTTTGATACAAGCAATCCAACGTTAAACGCATACACCAATCCGAACACGTCAGGGGTCACTTTCAGGACTTCGTGGGCAGATGTCGAGCCGGAAGAAGGAAAATTTGCCTTTAGCAAGATAGACACCGTTTTTGCCAGCGCCGAGAAAAATGGCAAATGGGTAGAGCTAATTTTGATACCGGGTTTTGGAACGCCTAGCTGGGCCATGCGAGGGGTGCAAAGCGGAATGTTCACTATCCCGTATGGACCCGGCAATGGAATGTTGTTGCCATTGCCCGTGCCTTGGGATCAAACCTACCTGGCTCGGTGGTTCACTTTCTTGAAAGTGATTGGAGACCGATATGGGGGCAAGGCTTCGTTTCGAAAGATTGCCGCAGCCGGCCCGACTTGTGTCTCAGCCGAGATGTCTTTACCTGACTCTCCGAAAGATATCGTCCAGTGGGAGAAGTTGGGTTATACCACCCAGAAATACATCAATGCCTGGAAGCAGACGTTTGGTGTCTACTCATCGATTTTCCCCCACCAGTATTTTTCGCTGGCGCTGCATTTAGGCCTACCGATTCC
>JBAVHJ010000729.1:0-2730 GCA_049685715.1 Terriglobia bacterium
ATCCAGAGTGGGTGGGCGCAATTGAAGCTGCAGCCCTCGACGCTCTGCAGAAAGCCTTCAAACAGTTCCCGGTTATTGTCGAGCGCGCTCCGTTGAACACGAACCTATTTTGGGAGTGCGTTGAGGATTGGAAGCTGCCCGGTTGCGTCAAAGCGCTCGGAGTGAACGTGGCCGGATTCTGGCCTGGCGACGGGGCGACCGGCGAGACCGTAGGAGTAACGCCTCACAGCTTTGTTTATTATTGGATAAGCCTGCAAAACTCCGAGACCGCGCTAGGCATGAACCCCGTCTACACTGGAACGAGCGTGGATATCCCAGCCTTTGCGCCGTTGCTTCAGGCCATCGGAACAGGAATTGGGAACGCTGCGGCGCATGAAGTCGGTCACGGAATAGCCTATACCGTTAAACACATGAACATGGACTGCAATGCCCCAGGGAATGCAACTGGCTGTCAAAACGGCCTTACCCATCTTTTCGAATGGGACGGAGGCACGGATTGGGAATATACGCACGTCTGGCCGGACATCGATTGGCAGCCCAAAAGTATCTGCGCTATCCAGCAGTACTTCAACCCGGGCTATCGAAATCAAGCCACGGGATGCACAGCAGACTATACAAAGTAAGTGGTACACATGCTTGCAGCGGAGGAATCATGCTTAAGATAGTGGAGACCGAAAAGGGAGTCGCCCTCAATCGCGTGCGCTACCTTCACGAGATAACATTCTCGATCTATTTTCCTTTGTTGATTATTATGGCAAATTCCGTCAGGTCAATCCTCCATCCGGCCGGGAGCTCTTGGGTTGACAGCCTGTGCTTGTTGTTCACAAGGGGCCGGTCTCCGCAATCTTATGCGGATCCCACACTGCGTTTCGCATTCGCCTGCTTGTGGGCGGTGTCAGCGGCAGTTCTGTTCTTGTGCCTGCGCAGCCTGGCCGGGTTCTCATTCACACGTCTTTTCCTCCGGATCTTTGCCGGGATTGTCGCCCTCATTGGTTTTCCCCTCGCCCTGTGGTACGTCACGTTTCGCACCGATCTCCCTGTGTCCGGTTTTCCCCGTGCCCTTTTGAATGCTTCTTACTATTACGTCCCACATTGGTTTGTGGCCGAACTGGCGGCAACCTTGGTGGGTGCTTTTTTTTACGTTTTTCGAAAATGGCCAGCCAAAACGGGGTGGGCCGTTGCGCTGCTGATTCTGCATTTCGGCATTTGGGCCTGCCTTGTGTTGCTTTATGTCGGGGCCGGTTCAGGCAACATCCTGCTCTGGCCTGGTTATAGCTGGACACCGCTCACACGCGCGTACCCGAGCCTAATCTATCCTCTGCTCGGTTTTGTAGCTAGTCTCGCTTGGGGTGTGTATGTCCGACAGTCAGCGGAAAGCCTTTGGCCGCGCAAGCGCGATCCGGCCCAATAATCATGTATCGACGCCTCCAGGGAAACCGAGGGCGGGGTGGCGCATACATCGCGTCCTTTGCGATGTGTGCGGTGAAGATTCGGTGTACTCCATAGTCTCATGACGAGGTCTCTCTCAGAAGGCCGCACACATGCTAACAACGGATGTATGCGCCAACCAGCGCAGGTGAATCGCAGTTCCCAAGGAAACCGCACACATGCCATGAGCGCATGTGTGCGCCACCCAGGCCAAACACCCGTGCCAGAAAATGGAGTGAAACAGCGCAGAGAACCTGCTTTCAACCTGATGCTGCGGTGACCCAACTCCGTAGGAGTGTCCTAATTTATAGCCATGCCAAACCCCTTCTTTCCCTTTTTGGTTTAACCCCGTCAGGGGTGACTTTGGACCGCTAACCTTCCCTCGTCATCTCTCCACAGGCTTGAAAATGTATCTCTAATCGTGGGCAAAAATAGCAGCTCCGATGTCACCCCTGACGGGGTTCAAACGAAGACGACAAGAAGGGGGTGGCCGGTCTATAAATAGTCCACTCCTACGGAGTTGGACTATGGCAGATTCGAAATGAATGCGTGTCTGCGGCGAAGGCGGAGGGTGTTGCGATCGAGCTATTCATCAGAGGCGCTTGGATACTGATTGCAGGAGGGCTATAGAACAGATATGGTAAGACAGGGGTCGTATCTTTCCGATCTCCAATTGGGATTGAGCTTGAGGGAGGATATTGTCGGGGTCGGAGAAAGCGGAACTGGGAGTTCCGCACTCCAAAAGACAGGGCCAAGCTTCAGCGATTAAGACGACGGCTCTCTTACCCCGTTGCGCTCTAACTGCTCTTTCAGATGGGGATCGCCGAGCGATTCCGCGGCCCGGGCATGCTGCCACGCTTCGGAGTAGAGTTCATACATCGCGCAGATTTGACCTAATCGGGTATGCGCCCGCGTATTCCGGGGGTCCACCTGGAGCGCCTGGACGTAGCTTCGAACAGCCTCTTCCATCTTCTTCTGGCTGTAATAGAGATCTCCTAAATTCACATAAAACGAACTGTTGTTGGGGTTCTTTTTTATGGCTGACAGGGCGCGTGCCATTTCCTCCTCCACATCTCGATCCAATGCAAATTCGATGACCTGTTTTCGGAAGAATCCTTTTTCCTTCTTCATGGCGGAGCGGGATTCACTGAGTCTTAGGTAGAAACTGCTTGGGTATTCTTAACCGCCCAATCCGCGCGAAGTCAAAACCGGGCCCAATTTCGAGTGCAGCCAGCCACGATTTCATGGCCCCCTGAAGGTCTCCCATTTGATATTGGGCGATGCCCATTCCATGATGAATAA
>JBAVHJ010000730.1:0-8257 GCA_049685715.1 Terriglobia bacterium
CTCCAGAGTCAGGCTGGTGCGGTCATGGCGGTTGAGCCACGATTGCACCGTGGTGATGAGCGCGGGAAGAACCACGGGCGCCAAGGTGACCAGGAGCGCACTCAAAGTCATTGGATCTCCCTTGGCGCCTGCGGGAGCGGCGCCGCCGCGGACCGGCTCCACCCCATCGACGTCCAGCTCCAGAAGTTCGTTTCGAAGTCGGTGCGTGAGTTCAGATACGTCCTCCGGATCGGTGTCCGGACCGGCATCAATGTTCAGCATGATTTGATTTGATAGGTCTACCATAAAACCCCCTTTTGTAGCGGATCGATTATTCAGAGCCGTCCAGCCCGGATGGTTTCAGCGACTGGAAAAAATCCTGTCCTCCACATCCTTGAGGTCCGCTGTTCAGGCGAGCTTGACAGGTGAGGCTCCCTCCCTGACATTTATGTGATCGATTTGCATTCTACTCTGCACATTTGGTTATGCAAGTTTGCGAAGATCAAGCACCGCCTCGGAAGGTACGTCGTTATCTCACACTCGACGCTCAAGCAGCGGGGTGAAAAGCGGCAAGGCCCCCGAGGTGGTGCGGGGAGCAAACCTGTCGGTACGCTCCCCTTAACATCGCTTCATTCGGGACAGCCACCTCACTCACGTCACTTGCAATGCTTCGGTCGAATCGCTGCCTGCGTCTTCTTCTGGTAAATCAAGCGCAAACAATATCTGAAATTCCAACGGAACAGCACACCAAAACCAGGACATCTTCCAGCCCCAGGTTTCATTGATTCGTGTGATGAAGTGTCAGGGTAACGTTCTTGGTGGTCGAATCCTTAAACGTCACGACACAATTCGATGTGGACCCTTCGGAGTGCGCCTGTCCGCTACAATTAAACGAGGCAATGGGGTCCGCGGGCTTGGTGTCAGTGGACGTGGTGGTCATCGTCCCGTTCGCACTCACCGTCATCGTAAAGGTGTTTGATGCACTGGGAAAACTAATCGTGAACCCGTTGCGGTCATACGGTCCGAAGGCAAGCACCTCCGCCGTCCCCGGGGTGCGAAGAAAGGTTGCATCAAACGTCATATGAAAGAAAAGCATCGCATCCGCCTCAACAGGGGCGAACTCGGCATGAACCGGCGTGTCGGTACCGGTCGAATTGTCGTGAAATGTTCCAGTGAAGCTTCCCCGGAACTGCTCCACGTCAAAGAAGCCGGACGCGCCGTCGACCACCGCGGTCGACGAGAGCAACCCGCCCTTCAGCAGGAGGGCGAGGGCATGGAATCCTCCCGGGCTTGTTGTTTGGATCTGGATGGTGCCGGTGGACTGGTTTTCGGCCTGGGTCAATCCGAATTGTGAGGCAAAGGCCGCGACCTGGCCGTTGACCGGGAGGGGATTGAGCGCGGGGGGATCAACGGTCTGCATGGACGTTCCATTCCCATCGGCGTAAACCAGGCGAATGTTGACGGGCGACGTTCCGGAATTCGAGATGGCAAGTCCTGTGTCGTTTCCTCCGCTGGTCGCGACGGGCAACGTCGCGAAGAGTCGTCGGGGCGAATCCACGACTCCAACCTCGCCTCCCGGGAATTGAAACCGGGCCACACCGCCGGCCGGAAGGTCCGAGACGAATTTTGCCATTCCTCCGCTGACATTTCCACCCACATCCGTCGTCGTCAGGACAACGGTCCCGCCCGGGGGGATAGTGACCGGGAATTGGGACCCGGTTGGCTGTCCGTTCATAGCGACCGAACGCGGCGAGCCGTCGGAGTTGTAGATAAACAGAGTCCCGTTGACGGGGGTGTTGAAATCCTCGTCCATCAGCGTGATGAACGAAATGTATCCGCCGCCCACCGCGACCTGAGGAAACACCAGAACGTTATCTGCCAGGGAGAGGGTCCAGGGCACCCCCAAGACCGCAAGCGCTACGAGCAAGTACGAACAGATTACCGTGCGAAATCGACAGGATCTACCCAGATTCATCGAATCCTCCTTCGATTGGGGCGATCGCCCGCAATCCGTTAAGTGTTTTGGGATCGGCGCAGATTATTACTTTTTAGGGGAGATTTCAACGTTTTTCTGAAAGGGGAAACGGAAATGAAGCACCCACGCTGGGCTCCAATCCACAGCGCAAGTTTAGAGGCGAGGGCATAACCCCGTTGGGGTTGTTGTGGACGGTTCGCACTGTCCCAGCGAGGCCCAAAGAACGGGCCAACGCTGGGCTTTGATCCACTGCGCCTTTGGCGCGGCAGGGCGCAGGGCTCTTGTGGCCGAGAGGTCTCTTCCGTCCTGGGAATCGGATTTCAAGGCCTAAGTTGGATCCAATTCGAGGGACCATCGGAGCAGGTTTGGAGGAGTTTTGTTTTCAGCCAGGATGTCCGATTAGCCAGGGATTCGAATTTCATTGCGTGAGGTTGGACTTAAAGCTGTGGGACCTTCGACTCACGTGGAAATGCAACGCCGACGGCGTTAAGTCTCAAAGCCCAACGTTGGCCGTTCTTTGGGCCTACGTTGGGTACCAAGGCGAAAAACATTTCCGCAATCCCAATGGGATTGTGGAAGGGGTGCGATCCGAACACTCTCATCTCAAGTTGAGAGGCGAGGCTACAACGCCGTTAGGGTTGTGAGAGAGGCTGGACGCGTTGACCCATTGTAGGACCGTTCCTTTGGCCTACCTTGGGACGAAGGTCCGAAAACCTTTTCGCAATCTCATCGGGATTGTGGCATGATACACCCCCCCCGATTTCCAAACCTTTCCCCTATTCTAGGAGAGGAATACCATGCCTCAATCTCTTTCCTCAGTCTATATTCATCTCGTGTTCTCAACAAAAGAGCGCTGGCCTTTTCTCAAGGATAAAAGTCTCCGGGGCGCACTTCATGCCTATTGTGGGGGCATCTCTAAGACGCTTGATTGCCCCCCGATTCAAATCGGTGGTATCGAGGACCATACTCACATTTTGGCTCGTTTAGGTCGAACCATCTGTCAAGCCGATTGGGTAAAGGAGCTGAAGCGGGTCTCAAACCTTTGGCTCAAGGAGCAAAGCTCATGTTTTGCGAAATTCGAGTGGCAGGCAGGATATGCGGCGTTCTCAGTGAGCCAATCTCATCTGAAAAAAGTTCAGGATTACATCGCCGAACAGGAAAGGCACCATCGCAAGATGGGATTTCAGGAGGAACTGCGAGCGCTCTTGCGAAAACATCAGTTGGAATGGGATGAACAATATCTTTGGGATTAATGAGTGTCCTGTCTCGCTAGCGAATTCAATGGCCACAACCCCGTTGGGATTGGGGGGAGGATGGACGCGTTGGCCCAGCGTAGGCCCAAAGAACGGGCCAACGCTGGGCTTTGATCCACTGCGCCTTTGGCGCAGCAGGGTACGGGGCTTGTGATCGGGAGGTCTTTACAGTTCAGGGAATCGGATTTCGATGCCTAAGTTAGATCCAATGCCAGGGACCTTTGGGGCAGAAGTGGAGGGGTTTTGTTTTTAGCCAGGATGTTCGATTACCCCAAGGATTCGAATTTCATGGCGAGAGGTTGGGGAGGACTTTGACGCACGTGGAGATGCAGCGCCAACGGCGCTGAGTCTCATAGCCCAACGTTGGCCCGTTCTTTGGGCCTACGTTGGGAACCAAGACGAAAAACATTTCCGCAATCCCAACGGGATTATGGAAGGGGTGCGTTCCGAATACCCTCAACTCAAGTTTAGAGGCGAGGCCACAACCCCGTTGTGGTTGTCAGGGAGGATGGACGCTTAGACCCAGCGTAGGCCCAAAGAACGGGCCAACGCTGGCCTTTAGTCCGCTGCGCCTTTGGCGCAGCAGGGTGCGGGGCTCTTGTTGCTGGGAGGTCTCTTATATCTGAGAATTCCTATTTCACTGTGTGAAGGCGGACTCAACGCGCTGAGGGCAAGGAAATGGGCTCGATGTGCGAAAGCTGGAGATTTTCAAGAAGAGGTTCCATCGGGTCCCAGATCGCCATGACTTCGGGCGTTCGGTGAGCAATGTCAGAAGCCCGGGCGTCCTTCCACTGAAACATTTCCACAAAGAACGCCCGATTCGTTTGCTTGTCCACGCTCGCCAGATCCGGGGCCGCATCTTCGAAACCAGGCCCGCGCAGTGGAGTGTTGGCCATTGTTTCTTAATTAAGGCAAGTAACACTTTCTCCTTCCCGTTCTTGGGATAGCAGGAGACCAGCATTGTGACCGGGGGGGATTTAGGCATTCTCCTCCTCCACGAGGGTTAAAGTGGGATGTCCGCACGGCCCAACTAATGGATTTCAGGGTTCGCAGGCATCAGAGAGCAATGCCTGCGGCACCCCGATCTAGCCACGACTCACGCTTCCGCCTGCGCAGATCGTTTTCCTCGTTGCGCGACAGCAGCCGCTATAGTGCCGATGAGCGAGCCCACCACCACGGTGAAACCAATCCACAGGGTCATCTGTGGCAATACTCCCGCGTAAAAGTACTTTACCGAGAGCGTGGCGTTAGTGAGCATGGGTGGCACGCCGTCATAATGTGTTCCCCAACCCGCCCCTCCATTCCCGCTCATGGCGAGGTACATCACGACCAACACCGGGATACGAGCGGCGAAAGCGTAAGAGAGCAGGGCATCATTTAAAGAAGCCCAACCGAGACGCGGAACAAAGCCGGCAAACAGCATCAGCAGAGAAGCAAGGAGCGTGAGAATATTGGGATGCTGAGCGGTCAAGCCAAACAATAATCCGCCGAGCGCGTACACCACGAATCCCAGGACCGCAAATCCTACTGACCTACCCACAGAGGTTGGACCATCGCCCGCTCTAGCCAACTTCACGGCAAAATAGGGACCGAAAATAATTGGCAACCAGGAGATTCCAATGAGGGCGCCTCCTCCGCCTGGCGTTGGGTTGAACCACAGGGGAGACCAATGCTGGAGTTCTCCGGTCAGGCGAAGAATCGTGATCCCCAGGGTGATTAACGCTGGAATCGTAATAAGACTCAAGGTGGAAACCGATCGTGTATTTCCCATGGAAAACCTCCTCCTCATTTCTCCGTCTGGTCCGATAAGTTAGGATATTTGCAAAGTGCGTGGATGGCAAGCCCTCGATGTGTGATGAGTGCGGTGGCAGCGATCGGCGGCATGCCGGGCACCCCAATCAACTATACCCTACATTGTACGCGTCGAAGGGAATTCTGTTTCATACTTTCATCAAAAGGCCGCTCGAAGTGAGATTCCGGGGGGCCTCAGAGAGGTGGTGCAGACATTGCGCTTCTTTCAATGCCGTTGAGACCCGCCGTCAGCGAGGTTCAGGGTTCGCAGGCATCAAAATGCAATGCCTGCGGCACCCCTCGCTAGTATCCCTTTACGGAGTCACGTCTTTGATATGCGTGGCGATATACCACTGGTTGCCGAACGGGTCTTTCACTCCGCCGGTGCGATCGCCATAGGGTTGGTCCGCGGGCTCGGTTATCGAAGTGGCGCCGGCCGCGAGCGCGTGGCGGAATGCCGCATCGACATCCGGAACGTTTAGAAAGAATGTGGATGACATCGGCTGATAGGGTTCGCGAGCTTCACTCATTTCCAGGACCGAGTCTCCGATCTTAATCTTGGCATGATGGACCACGCCGTCCGGGGACGCATGCTTCACAATTTCCTGGGCGCCGAAAGCACGCCTGAGAAAGTTGATGACCGGCTCCGCCCGCAACGGATGCAGGAACGGTGTGACCGTGCACAGACCTTCCGGCACGTGGCTTTTCCCCAGCCCGGTGGCAATGTACCAGTGATTCCCCAAGGGATCCTTCACGCCCCCCACGCGCTCGCCAAACTCCCGATCCACGGGTGCCTGGAGTGACACCGCGCCTGCTTCCAGGGCGCGCTGGTACACGGCATCGGTATCTTTCACGAAAACGTGGAGCGCAGCGGGCCGAGATTCGCCGCGCCAGGAATGCTCAGGACTGCCACCCCCGATCATCAACCTGGAATCGGCAATCCGGACTTCGGCGTGGACACCCCCTGCGGAACCCGTGGTGCGAAGCGTTTGCTCGGCGCTGAAGGTTCGCTTCACGAATTCGATCAACGCCGGTGCGTCCTGGACGACGAGGTAGGGCGTGAGAGTGTGGTAGCCTTCGGGGATGGGGCTGACGGCGGGTTTCTTCGATTCAGGTTGAGTCATGAGCGCATCGAAACGCCTTTGCATCTCCGCTGACGAAACCACCTCTTTGCGAGTGGAAAGTATCCAGATGTAGCCGAAGGGGTCCGCGAATTGTCCGGAGCGGTCGCCATAAAATTGATCCTCCACCGGCCGAACCACTGTGGCACCGGCATCGATCGCCCGTTTCGCCAGGTCGTCCACATCGTCGACATAGAGATGTACCTTGACGGATGAGCCTCCGAGAGTCTCCGGGCTGATGGCGTCGAAGTCCGGGTACTCATCGGAAAGCATGATCGGCGAGTTACCGATCACTATTTCCGCGTGGCCGATCCTGCCGCCGGGGTCCGTCAGGCGCATGGATTCGCTGGCTCCAAATGCCCTCTTGTAGAAATCGATGGCCCGGGCTGCGTTCCTCACCACGAGATAGGGGGTTACGGCGTGCTGGATAGTTGCGGCAGATTTAACCGCAGATGACATCGTTGTTCTCCTTTCAAGGTCTCTTTTTAAACGTGCCTTAAATCCTGCGTGGGGGAGGCTGCGCAGTCCCGCGGCCACGCGAATGAGCGGAGTGATACGGGGGTTGACGAGCGGCAGGGGCGCATCGGGGTGGGCGAGGATCGCCTCGACCGCATCATCAAGTTGTTCGATCAAATTGCGCCTGGCCATTGGATTCACCCCGCTCGAAATAAGGGACGGACACCTTGTCGCGTGATCACTTCAAGGATCTCCTGAGTTTGGGTGATTGTCCCTGATTTTCCCGCAAAGTCTGCAGGCCCCGGAACTGAAGCTGTTTCACCGCGCCTTCCGTCCGACCGAGCTCTCCCGCGATCTCGCGGATGCTCTTCCCTTCAGCAAAACGCATTTCGACTACTCGCCGCTGATCTTCGGGTAGCTTTTCGACCAAGCGGAAGAGTCGTGCATGGTGGTCGAATTCTTCAGAGTCCCTCGCCGAATTCTCCCCTGAAGAATCATCCAGGGTGGAAGGCTCTTGGGCCGCGCGTTTGAAGCGATCGGTGATGGCATTAGTGGCAATGCGGAAAAGCCAGGCGGAGAAAGGTACGCCGCGCCATTCGAAACGGGGGAGGTTCTCAAGGGCCCGGTGGAAGACATCGGAGGTCAGGTCCTGGGCCTCATCGCGGTTGCCGACGCGCCTCGCGATGAAGGCGTACACCCGTTCAAAGTTCTTTTCATAGAGCTCGCCAAACCGGGAGGGATCCTTCTGCGCTGCTTCGACCAGAAGCTGCTCCTCCGCGTCCTCCGAGGACGCCTTCAAGTGAGGTTGTTTGGCGACCATCTTTCCTCTCTTCAGGTAAACGGTCGGAATGCAAAAAAGTTACGGTGGATTATTTTTTCACCGGCGGGATGCGGCTCCAAGGAAGAGCCCTGGCCTTCATACTTGAGTCCCGCCCTCGGGTGTTGGGCACTTTCCCTCCGGGCTTGAGCCGTTCAGCTCGTCGTTGCCAAAGAGTCAAGATCAAACGTTGAACACTCCAGGAATGCTTAACTGCCAGGTGCGCTGGCTTGGGACAGGTCAGTCTTCAGCTTGACTCCAGGGGCCCCCGAGGCGACCAGATTGAGTTTGGGTTCTTGTTCGATGGCTATCAGCAACTCCCGCATAATCCGGTCATCGACTTCCGTAGCATTGTGCAAATCGACAGGATAGCGAATGGCGGCTTCCAACCCTTCCGGGGTGAGGCGCAGGCGGCTCTTCGGCCGGAGCGCATCTTCCGGAGTGGCTCGAAATGTTTTTTCCAGTAGGCGACGCTGCTGTTCCATGGCCTCTCGGTAGTCCTCGAACACCGCTTCCACCACGCCGAGGAGGCGCTTTTCGACGGCGCGGTAGTCGCTGTCCGGAGACAGGGTCAGGCTGATTTCGTGCCACAGGAAGTTGGTGCCCGGGATCTGTTTGAAGAGGCCGGCGGTGGATTGGAAGACAATCGAATTGGAGAAGGCCACCACGCGGCCGCTCGGGGTCTTTGGCCCACTGATGCCCAACTCCATCAGGTGGATCCGCACCAGTCCGATATCGATCACTTCACCGGTCACTCCGGCAATCTGGACCCGATCTCCCACCCGGATTCCGTACTTGCCGATCAGGAAAAAGTAGCCAACCACGGAAAGAATGACATTCTGCAAGGCCACGGCAACGCCCGCAG
>JBAVHJ010000731.1:0-23275 GCA_049685715.1 Terriglobia bacterium
CCCGCTTCACATTCGATCCTAGACCAGGACCTTTTTGGTCACAAAATGTTCAACTCGATCCATGGCCTTTTTAAGATTCTCCAGGGAATTGGCATAGGAGAAGCGGACGTAGCCTTCGCCAAAGGCACCAAAAGAAGTCCCTGCCAGACAGGCCACAAAGGCCTCATTTAATAACCGATCTTCGAATTCCTTGGATGTCATTCCCGTTTTCTTGATGTTCGGGAAGACATAGAAGGCGCCCTTCGGCATACGACAACTGAGTCCTTCAATTTCGTTCAGCCGCTTCACGATGAAATCGCGCCGCCGGTGGAACTCGGCGACCATCGCCTCCGCACCCGATTGATCCCCGCGGAGCGCTTCCACCGCGGCGATTTGGCTGAAGGACGCGGTGCAGGAGGTGGAATTGGTCTGCAGCTTCGCAATTTGAGTCGCGAGATCCGCACGCATGACTCCAAATCCCAGTCTCCATCCCGTCATGGCGTAGGTCTTCGAGAAGCCATCCAGGATGATGGTCTTCTCCTGCATCCCCGGGAACTGGGTAATCGATTCGGCCTTCCCCTCAAAAATGATGCGAGAGTAGATTTCGTCGGAAAGAATCATCAAATCACGGTCGCGGACGGCTTCCGCAATGGCCTTCAGATCCTCCTTGGGAAGGACTCCACCCGTAGGATTCTGCGGGGAATTGAGGATGATCAGTTTGGTCCGATCATTGATTTTTGAAATCAATTCGTTGACGTCAAATGCAAAATCGCGTTCCTCGCGCAACGCAATGGGGACAGCTTTTCCCCCAATGAAGTTGATCATGGATTCATAGATCGGAAAGCCGGGGTTGGGGTAAATCACCTCATCCCCCTCGTCGACCAGCGCCAGGATGGGGAAAAAGATGATCGGCTTGCCCCCCGGCACAACCACCACGTTGCTGGCATCAACCTTCAAGTTGCGGGTCTTTGAAACCTCTTCGGCGATGGCTTCGCGGAGCATCGGTTGGCCCGCCGAAGGGCCGTAATGAGTCCACTTGTCGTTGAGCGCCTTTATTGCGGCCTTGGTAATATTGCCCGGTGTGTCAAAGTCCGGTTCTCCAATTTCCAGGTGCACAACATCGTGACCTTTGGCTTCCAGGCCTTTGGCTCGCACCAAGACCTCAAAGGCCGTTTCGGTTCCCAAGCGAGACATTCTTTTTGCAAGTTTCATGGCGGAGGATCCTCATTAAGAATTAGCGGAAAGATTTTGTCGAATGATTGTGTTACGCAGGCGGCGCTCCCTTGTTAAAGGACGGTTATCTAGATGAAAAAGTTACCTTAACAGGTCGGAAATCACCGCATTTCACGGAGGTCACTCGGAGGAAACATCTTCGAGCTCCCACCAGCCCCTAGGATATCATCATTTCATCAATTATTTCAATCATAAGCGCGATCAAAACCAATAAAAAAACATTAAATCTCACGTCGAGAAGAGGTTCATTGATCACTTAGTTTCCAAGTTCATTTGTGTCCTGGGATTATTTGTGCCTAGGGACCTACCAGGTGACTTCAACTTCGGCCCCGCGTGAGATCTTCAGGCTGTCGGCAGCAGACCCGCGATTCAGGGATATTTCCAGGAAGTCGGAACTCCCAAGGATAATAAACGGAGCGCTGGTTTCACTGGCGGCATA
This sequence comes from Terriglobia bacterium, assembly GCA_049685715.1. Taxonomy (GTDB): domain Bacteria; phylum Acidobacteriota; class Terriglobia; order JAIQFV01; family JAIQFV01; genus JAIQFV01. The sequence goes on from JBAVHJ010000731.1 coordinate 1,652, forward strand.
AGCCGTGCAGATCTGCTCGATATTGGTCGTCCCGACGCGAAACTTAAATGAGGGGGGAGCCGGGGAAAAGAAATCCGGAAGGAGTTGGGGCGGGATGTTGGTTACACAATTTCCGAAATGATCAATCTGGATCACAGCGCCTCGCACCAGGTGAGGTCCTTCGAGGTGGGCCTTGGGCATTTTGAAGCGCACATAATCGGTCACGATGTCGCCAAAGTGATCAAGTTGGATCCCCCTGCTCAGCCACGCGGAGAGAGGCGCAAAGATGTCCCGCCCATGAAACGTCTGGCTGACTTCAGCCAGATAGTAGTGCGAGGCCGTGGCATGGACCACGCGTACGCCTTCCGTATGGTCAAAGATGAGTGAAAGCACCCCATTATCGGGAGCCACAAAGTGATGGCCATCCACGGAGGCCACCAGCGGTCGGCGGGCTGTTCCCACCCCGGGATCAACGACAACGCAATGGACGGTCCGCGGTGGAAAATATCGGTAAGCTCGGCTGATGAGGAAAGCTCCGCCGAGAATGTCTTGAGGCCGAACCTCGTGGCTCAAGTCCACTACTTTGGCGTCCGGATTGATGGAGAGGATGACCCCCTTCATGGCCCCGACGTAATAGTCCCTCTCACCAAAATCAGTGGTCAATGTGACGATCGGGACGTCAGTCATCCTCTCCTCGGTTGGGCATGGCTTCGGATTCCAAGTTTAAGCAGATTCCTATCCGCATACGGCGAGCAATCCAATCCGCCTCGCTGTAGTTTATCTCAAAATTCGGATAGAATGAGAAGCGGATTGTAGGTTCCGTATGGCAAGAATCTATCTGGACAACAATGCTTCGACGCCCATGGCGCCGGAGGTCACGGAGGCGATGCTGCCGTGGTTGCGTGAAAGCTTCGGCAACCCCTCTTCCGTGCACTGGTTCGGGCAACGTGCCATGGCGGCGCTTGAGGGTGCGCGGCAGGGCGTAGCCTCCCTGATTGGCGCGACCCCCCACGAGATCGTTTTCACTTCAGGAGGCACCGAGGCCGACAACCTCGCAATCCTGGGGATGAGCGAGGCGCAGCTCAGGCGCGATCATCATCTCATTACCTCCGCAATCGAACATCCCGCTGTTTTGTCGGCTTGCCGCCTTCTGGAACGCCGTGGAATCGCTATCACTTATCTCAGTGTGGATAGTAGGGGACTCGTCCACCTCGATGAGCTCAAGGAAGCCATTCGTCCGGAAACCGAGTTGATCTCTGTCATGATGGCAAACAACGAGACCGGGACTCTCCAGCCTCTTCGGGAGATCGTCAAAATTGCCCGGGCGCGGCACATCCCTGTCCACACGGACGCAGTGCAAGCGGTAGGAAGAATTCCTGTGGATGTCCAAAGCCTGGGAGTGGATCTGCTTTCGCTCTCGGCGCACAAGATTCATGGTCCCCAGGGGATTGGTGCACTCTACGTCCGCAAGGGCGTGGGATTGACGCCCATGCTTGTCGGCGGAAATCAGGAACGCAAGCGCCGGGCGGGAACGGAGAGTGTGGCGTCTGCGGTCGGATTTGGCCGCGCCACTGAACTCGCCCGGAGCGATGTCCACTCGGAGTCGCCGCGCGTGGCCTCTCTGCGCGACCGGTTTGAAGACAAGATTCTTTCCCTATGTCCGGGTTCGCAGGTCAACGGGCATCCTGAGCTCCGCGTCGCGAATACCACCAATTTGGGTTTCGAAGAGATCGATGGAGAGGCCTTGTTGCTGGCGCTGGATATGGAGGGGGTGGCGGCGTCGATGGGGGCAGCCTGCTCCTCCGGTTCCCTGGAACCTTCTCACGTTCTTAAGGCGATGGGAGTCCTCCCAAAGACTCTCACTGGGAGCTTGCGTTTCAGCTTAAGCAAGTTCAATACTGAGGAAGAGATTGATCGCGCCGCGGAGATCGTGTGTCGAGTCGTGGAGCACATTCGCTCCGTTCCGGTGAGGACTGCGAAGTATGGGGCCACTCCCGCTGTGATAGAATAGGATGCCGTGAATGCCCTGTTACTTGCAGATTGGCAACCCGCTTGATCGCAGAACCAGAAGACCCTGAATCTAGCGCCCCTGAAGTTTTGGTAGCCCCGGCGAGTGTTTTTCTCGCCGGGGGCGTTTGTGAGCATTTTAGTAAAACCCCGCGGGAATGTAATGGCTCGCGGGGATATCCAACCTACCATGAAAGGAAAGGAGGGCTTCTCAACCCTCTGATTGACCCCTGGGGCAGCTCGAGAATCTCCTATCGTTGTCCCGGATCTTAATTCCAAAATGTACTGCACTCATAAAATGGTGTCCTCATGAAAATCTTTATACTGAATTCCGGAAGTTCCTCCGTCAAGTTCCAGCTGATAGAGACCGACCAGCAAATGATTGAAACTGCCGCCGACCGGCGATTGGCCAGCGGTCAGGTGGAAAAAATCGGCGCCGACGATGCCATCATTACGTTCGAGTCGGTCACGACGCGTGATTTTGAACGGCACGTACAAGCGATCTATGACCACAAAACCGCGATTGCCAAGATTATTTCCCTTTTAACCGAGCATGGACTGGTGGGCGCGGATTCTCCGATTGAGGCGATCGGACACCGCGTCGTGCACGGAGGGGAGCGATTTTCTTCGTCGACGCTGATGACCGAAGAGGCCGTGCGGGCGATTGAGGATTGCGTCGTGTTGGCCCCGCTGCACAATCCCCACAACCTGAAGGGATATTACGTTTGTCGCGAGCTCTTCCCGAACCTGCCACAGGTGGCGGTCTTTGACACTGCATTTCATCAAACCATGCCGCCCGAGGCGTTTCTGTATGCCTTGCCCTACAGCCAGTATAAACAATACCAAATCCGACGCTACGGCTTCCACGGCGTCTCCCACCGTTATGTGGCCTATCGATATCGGCAGATCACCCGGGTGCCGAAGGAAACCTGCAACCTGATCACGTGCCATCTTGGAAACGGGTGCTCTATCACGGCCATTGAAAACGGGAATTCGGTGGACACGTCCATGGGCATGACTCCGCTGGAAGGCCTGGTCATGGGGACCCGCACGGGCGACCTGGATGCGGCGGTCGTGGTGTACATGATGCTGCAGGAGGAACTGACCGCCAGCGATGTGACCAATCTGTTGATGAAGCAGAGCGGCCTGTATGGGATCTCAGGGGAGTCCAACGACATGCGCCAGCTTATGATCAGCATGGTGGAGGGGCACGCCCGGGCAAAGCTGGCAATCGATATGTTCTGCTATCGACTCCGCAAGTATATCGGAGCCTATACCGCGATTCTGGGTCGCGTGGACGCGTTGATTTTTACGGGAGGGATCGGCGAAAACGCTTCTCTAATCCGCGAAAAGGCGTGTGAGCGGCTGCAGTCGATCGGCTATGAGATTGATCGCGAGAAGAACCAGGCGGTCAAAGAGGGTGACATCGCGACGAAGAAGAGCCGCTCCCGCATCTTCGTGATTCCCACCAACGAAGAAGTTCTCATCGCCCGCGATACGTATCGGACCATTCTCAAGCTTCCGCAACCCCAAGTGGTCGCCGGAGAAATCCCGGCGTAAGGCCTGCCCGAGGCGCCGCGGCGGCCACAGCCCGGCGCGGGCTTGGATCATGATCTCTCATGCCCGGGTCAGCAGTTACGCCTTGTTACTGAACTCAGCCACGAGAACTTGCGTGCCCCAGGTGCAGCGGATTTCCCCGCCCTTGGCCGTCTTGACCAGCGTGATCGTGACCTGCTCGGCACTGTCCTTGGTGGTCTCCACCTTCATGGGGACAGAGATCAGATCTTTGAGCGGGTCATGGTCGGTTCCCCACTGGCCGGTTTGAGAATTGAAGATCAATTCCCATTTATTCTCCCCGACCTTCTTGGCCCACAGACTGTAAGCGCCAGCCTTCACCACCCCGCAGCAGGTGTAGAGATCGGCATCGGTTTTGAGAACGGTGGCCTCGTTCATTCCAAAACGCCATACGGTGCCCACTGCGACGGAGTTGGAGAGATCACGGCCTTTCAGGGCCGGGCGGCCATAGTTGATGGAGATGGCCTTGCCGCCAAGGTCCAGTTTTGCGATTCCCCGATTGGGTCCAGCGGGAGGTTGAGCTGAAAGAAAGGGGATTGCCAGGAAAAGGCCCAGCGTGAGGCAACCGAGGATTTTCAACAACCGAGTGTGATCGGTCATGGATCGAATTCTCCTTGTTTTTTGATGGATGAAGCTTTTTGAGAACCCATTTATTACCCCGCCGACCACGACCTGTCAACTGCATTTGCACGCAACGATGAATTGAAGCTGTAATTTTTTGTATCGAGATTCTGGCGAGGAGGGGCAGATGTGTCCACTTGTCTCGGCGACGGACATATCTGCGAAGGGTGGCCCTGATGCCGCTGCTCCGCCCAGCGAGTCAAACTGCAGATCCTCCATGGGGCCACGCCCACCGGTGGCCCTCAGGACTCCGGCGGACGCAGGCATGCACAGAACACATGCCTGCGGCACCCCGGGTCAGAACATTGAGTGCCAAGTCCCTGCAAGGGTCAATTGAGTAGGGACGAGAATAATCTCTTTAGAATGGAAGAAAAGCATCTCACGGATGCAAAGGGAGGACACCCGGTATTCCTCGCTGCGCCCTCTCTTTGAGATTTTCTTTGACATAAGCTCGAACGTGGACGGATCAGGAATTGACCGGCACGCAAGAGCACGTTTATAATCCGCTGACCGGAGGATCAATCCCATCAGACAGCTTTCACATTATCGCGTGCTGGACCGTGTCGGGTCGGGGGGAATGGGCACGGTGTGGGCCGCCGAGGATCTGAACCTCGGCCGCCAGGTCGCGTTGAAGTTCCTCTCGGAGGATCTGTCCCAGCACCAACAGGCACTCGAGCGGTTCAAGCTGGAGGCGCGCACGGCGTCGTCGCTGAACCACCCGAACATCTGCACGATTTATGAAGTCGGTGAAGCAGAAGGCGAGTACTTCATCGCCATGGAGCTCATTGAGGGCGAGCCGCTGGATCGGTATCTCGCACGGCATCGTCCGGAATTGCAGGAACTACTCGATCTCGCCATCCAGGTCGCCGATGCGCTGGACGGTGCCCATGGCAAGGGGGTCATTCATCGCGACATTAAGCCCGCTAACATCTTGATCACGCCGCGCGGACAGGCTAAGATCCTTGACTTCGGATTGGCCAAGCTGCTGGCCGATCGTCACCCCTCCGAACACCCAACATATATGGGTGCAACAGCGGCGACCACTGCCGAGCACCTGACTTCGCCCGGGATCGCGGTGGGAACAACCGCCTTCATGTCGCCCGAGCAGGCGCGTGGCAAGGAACTGGACGCGCGCACCGACCTGTTTTCCTTCGGTGCCGTGCTCTATGACATGGCGACCGGCAGGCTGCCATTTGACGGGGAAACTACGGCCGTCATCTTCGATGGCATTCTCAATCGCCAGCCGGTTCCACCGATCGAGCTCAACCCAGAGCTGCCGCCGAAGCTGGATGAGATCATCCGCACTGCGCTGGAGAAGGATCGTGATTTGCGCTACCAGAGCGCTGCGGACATGCGCGCCGAACTGAAGCGTTTGAAGCGTGATACCAGCTCTGGCAAGGTGCCCATCCCCAGCGGATTGACGGCAACTGTCCCGAAGAGTCGCAAAGCCATCTATATTGCGATCGCTGGCGTGTTGGCGGTTGCCGTCGCTGTGGGCGCCTACCTGTGGAGCAGTCGTCCCCACGGCTTCAACCTGCAGAACATGAAGATGGCTCAAGTCACCTCGACCGGCAACGCAGGAGCGGCGGCGTTATCACCCGACCGGCGGTACATCGTCTATGCGCTGCACGACGGCGCCCAGGAGAGCCTCTGGGTGCAGCAGTTGGCTACGGGCAGCAATGTGCAGGTGCAGGCGCCCGACCAGGTTCATTTTGTGGCCGTCAGTTTCACGCCGGACGGCAACTACGTCCTGTTCGTCCGCTCGGACAAGGCCACGATGAACTTCCGTTACCTGTACCAGATGCCCGTGCTGGGGGGAACTCCGAGGCAACTCATCAGAGACGTGGATTCGGCGCCCTCATTTTCCCCGGACGGGCAGCAGATCGCTTTTGTCCGCGGCCTTCTCGAAGTCCCGGGGAATGCCATCGTGATCGCGAAGGCGGACGGCAGCGGCGAACGCGTGCTCTCGAAACGCACCGGTTTTAATGTGGGAACGGCCAATGTCGCGTGGTCCGCAGACGGCCGGATGCTGGCGACCGTATCGGCGGAAACGCGGGAGAACACCAGCCGATGGGTGCTGGAGACCATCTCGACGAAGACCGGCGAGGTAAGCGTGTTGCACTCTTTCTCACTTCCATCGCAGGCGGTGGCCTGGCTGCCGGATGGCAGCGGTGTCCTGACGGTGGGGATCGATCCCGAGAGCGCCCGTGGCCAGATCTGGTTTGTGAGCTACCCCGAGGGCAAGCCCAGCCGGTTTACCAATGACCTCACCAACTACGATCCTTGTTGCCTGGACATCACGCGGGATGGTAATTCGCTGGTCGCCCTCCAGAATACGTTTTCGAGCGATGTTTGGGTGGCCAACCCCGACGGGTCGCACTCTAGGCAAGTCACCTCCGGCCAACCTGCGGGAGTCGGATTGGAATGGGTGGGAAATCGCATCGCTGCTGGGGATGTGCGGGGCCAATGGTTTTTGATGGACCTCGACGGCAGCCACAACGCTCCCATGAACAGTGACCGCGATCCGCGTTTTCAACTTATCGCTTGCAACGACGGCAAGCATCTCCTCTACACCACCTGGCAGAAAGGGGCATTCGAGCTGTGGCGCAGCGAAATCGACGGCTCCAATCCTCTCAAATTGACGCCACGGGCGATCGTGGACGGCGCCCTCTGCTCCCCCGACTCGCAGTCAGTCGTCTATGCCGCCGACAGCGCCCTGTGGCGGATCCCCATTGATGGGGGAACCCCTGTAAAACTGGACCTGCCGTTCACACAGATCGGATATTCACCCGATGGCAAGCTTATGTTCAGTGTGTTGCAGAGGGTCGAGGCAGGGAGTTTCCATGCCAAGCTGCTGGTCGCCCCGGCTGACGGCGGAGCCCCCCTGCACACATTTGAGGTCCCTTACGGCATGCAGTCGGCGAAGTTCACCCCGGATGGCAAAGGCATCGCTTTCATGCTCACGCGTAATCATGCCACCAACATCTGGGAACAGCCGTTGACGGGGAGAGAACCGGCCCAGGTGACCCGTTTTCCCAGCGGCGAGATGTTCGCCTTTGCCTGGTCCAGGGACGGTAAACAACTGGCCTATTCGCGCGGGCAGCGCAAGACCGACGTGATCATGATGAGCGATTTCCGTTAGCACGCGATGGCGTGGGGGTGGAATTCCACCCCAAGGTGGAGTGATTGACAGCACTGGAGAAGGGCGGTCGCAAAGAAGTGCGTTCGTAAAGAATGCGGGTGACGCAGACATGTCTGCGAAGAGTGGTCCATGACGCCGCTACTCCTTCTGGCAAAGCAACCCGCAGATCCACTCTTGGGACAGCGCCCACAGATGGTCTTCAGGACTCTGGCAGACGCAGGCATGCAGAGAACGCATGCCTGCGGCACCCCGGGGGCGCGAGGTATATCTGTCCTCAGTCCCTAGATCTCATATCGCATGGGAAAGTATTTCGGTTCCCACATGGCCCGACGAAGGCTCTCCTCCACTCCTTCAAGGATCTCCTCATCCGCATAACCTTCCTTCACGGCCTGCCGCGCGGTGGCGCAGGCCACCGAAAGGGAGCATTCACGGATCTTTGAAAGCTGGGGATACACGGCGGTCTCTTCGAGATCCTGCGGAGTAACCTGGGCGGCGAGCGCTCGAGCCGCTTCAAGGAACATACTCTCCGTGACACGGCGGACGCCGGCGGCACTAATCCCCAATCCGACTCCCGGGAACACAAAGGCATTGTTGCCCTGGCCGATGCGATACCGCTTTCCATTATGAGTCACCGGAGGGAAGGGGCTTCCGCTCGCCACGATCGCGCGTCCCTCCGACCATTGGATCGCGTCGCTTGCGGTACACTCCGATTTAGAGGTTGGATTGGAGAGGGGAAAGATGATGGGTCGATCATTAATCTTTGCCATTTGTCCTACGACCTCGCGGGTGAACGTCCCCGCCGTCCCCGAGGTCCCCAGCAGAATGGTCGGCTTGACATTCTCAATCGTCTCTAACAGCGTTATCTTGGACCGGTCCTGACACTTGTAGGTCGCGACTTCTTCCACGTCTCTGGCATAAGTGGCTTTGAAGTCCTCCAACTTGGGGCGAGCCTTAGTCACCAAACCGACACTGTCCACTGTCCAGATCGCCTTGATCGCTTCGTCATGCGAGAGCCCATCTGCCATCATGGCCGACACGATGAGATCCGAGATGCCCTGCGCCGAGGCGCCCGCGCCGGCAAAAACGACGCGCTGATCCCGCATCCGCTTCTGCGTGATGCGCAGGGCACTGAACAAGCCTGCGACGATGACGCCCGCCGTCCCCTGGATATCGTCGTTGAAGGTACAGAGTTTGTCCCGGAATCGCTTCAGCTGATGAATGGCATTCCCCTTGAGAAAATCCTCCCATTGAAGAAGCGTTCGAGGAAAGACCTTCTGAACGGCGGCGACAAAGGCGTCCACAAATGCCTGGTAGGCGTCTCCCCGCACCCGCTTCTGCCTGAGCCCGAGGTAAAGCGGATCCTTCAAGCGTTCCTCGTTGTCTGTTCCCACGTCCAGGGTAATCGGCAAGGTGCTGTGCGGGGAAATCCCTGCACACAAAGTATAAAGACACAGCTTCCCGATGGGAATCCCCATGCCTCCGGCCCCCTGATCGCCCAAGCCTAGAATCCTCTCGCCATCCGTGACGACGATAATGGAAGGGTGTGAGATTTCAGAGTTAATAAGGATCTTCTCTATGGAGTCTCTCTGGTCGTAATTGATGTAAAGCCCGCGTGCCTTGCGATAGATGTGGGAGTATTTCTGACAGGCTTCACCCACCACGGGGGTGTAAACGACCGGCATCATTTCATCGATATGATCGAGCACCAGCCGGTAGAAGAGCGTTTCGTTGCGGTCTTGCAAGCTTGATAAATAAATAAACCTCTCCAGGTTGGTTGTCTTGGCGAGGTAGTTTTCGTAAGTTCTTTCCAGTTGCTGTTTTATGGAACAGACCGCAGGAGGAACGAGCCCATGGAGGTCAAGCTCATCCCTCTCCCGGAGGGTGAAGGCCGTCCCTTTGTTCGTCAGCGGGTTTAAAAGAAGGCCCCGTCCTTTCTCCGAAACTGCCATGTATTTCTGCCCGGTTGCTGGATCTATTTTGATGCTGATTTTCATTGCGATGATCTCCTTAGCCAATTTGAGAATGTATGAAATATCTGCGTCACATAAATATTGCGTGCGGGTCGCGCCTGATCAAAATGGAAAGACAGTCGACCCGACTTCGCACACCCTGATAGGTCGGGCTATCCGCCACGCCGTCCATCCTCCCCCCCCACGCATCGCAAAGAACTCGATGTATGCGCCTCCCTGTCGTCAATACTGTTGTCCTGTTGACCGCGGTCTGTCAACTGCAATTGCAAACCCGGGAGGAGGAGGGTTTGACTTGGGTCCTGATTCTGCTAAGATGGCTGGTTTATGAGCAGGAGAATAGCCGTCGCTATGAGCGGAGGAGTGGATTCTTCCACCGCCGCAGCGTTATTGCTGGATGCCGGCCGTGAGGTCGTGGGACTTTCCATGCAGCTTTGGAATCAGGAACGGCTCCCTGAACTGAAGGCCAAAGCGGGGATTCAATCCTCGGGACACTGCTGCTCACTGGACGACCTGCATGATGCACGGCGCGTGGCCGAGTACCTGGGGTTCCCCTTCTATGTGGTCAACTTTGGTGAACAATTCGAAGCCAGGATTGTCCAGCCGTTCATCGGGGACTATCTCCAAGGGAGGACCCCCATCCCCTGTGTGGAGTGCAACAATGTGTTCAAATTCGATTTGCTGCGGACTCGGGCGCTCCAGATCGGGGCTGACAAACTGGCGACCGGGCATTACGCCCGGGTTCGCTACAACCCTGCGAGTGGCCGACACGAATTGCTGAAGGGGGCCGATTCGAGCAAGGACCAGTCCTATTTCCTTTTTGGAATGACGCAGGAGCAGCTGGCTCAAACCGAGTTTCCCCTCGGCCCCTTGACGAAACCGGCCGTCCGGGAGATTGCCGCTGCCAGGAAGCTGCCCACCCACGAAAAACCGGAGAGCCAGGAAATTTGCTTCGTACCCGGCAGGGCGTACGCTGATTTCATCGAGGCCTATCGCGCCGAGATCGCACGCGCGAACCCCGTTGAAACAGCCCCTCTGGCGGTGGATGATGACAAGTTGGCGGGAGAAATCACGCTCCTTGACGGCACCATTCTTGGCCGTCATCGGGGGGTTCACCATTTCACCGTGGGGCAGCGCAAAGGACTGGGGGTGGCTTTGGGACGTCCTTTGTATGTTATTTCAATCGATCCGGGAACCCGGCGTGTCATAGTCGGTGACGATGCGGAATTGATGCATTGTGGGGTGCGGGTACGCGATGTAAACTGGATTTCCATGGCCGCACTGAAAGAACCACGCTCCCTTACTGCGAAGATTCGCAACAAGCATGAGGCGGCAAGAGGAGTGGTTTCGAGAGGCAGCGATGGAAGTGTCACGATGACATTCGATGCGCCGCAGCGGGCGATTACGCCGGGGCAGGCGTGCGTGTTTTACGAGGACGACCTTGTGGTGGGCGGAGGATGGATCGAACGCGCGCTGGCTGAATCCGAATTGTAAGATGAGTCCCAATTCCTCTACAAAAAAACGGGCCGGGCAAATGCCCGACCCGCTCCCAAGTTTTTAAATCCTGATTTACAATCCCTTGCCCAAACTAACCTTCTCCCGCGGTTTCAAATGAACATGGCTTCATCCTGGGTCGCCTTGTCCACTGGAGAGGGCTGACGTTTTGTGGCAAGAAATTCCAGCCCCATCTTGACCCCTTTGATGACAGCCGACACTTCTCGCACCGGAGCCAGGATATTGCTTTGAACCACCTTGGTGGTCCGTTCTATATGATCGATGGCCTCGGTGACAATGACATCCAGCCGGCGCATATGATTTCGCGCCAAATCCGTCGTTTCAGAAACCAGGAAATCCACCCTTTCCACTTGATTCCGGGCGGTGGAAGAGATCTTTGTAAAGTCCCCGGAAATCCGGTTCAGATTGCTGACCAGTTCGATGGACTGGTTCAGCAGGGTTTTGACGTCGTCCAGTAATGGTTCCTTGGTACGGTCAAAGGATTCCCGTGCGGTGGTCACCTGCTGGTTGAGGCGACTCATTGCTTGAAAGATGCCGTAGAGGATTCCCACTTGGACCAGGATCGCAACGGAAACCACAATAACCAGCGCGAGAGCAATGTCATTTGACACAGCAAACCTCCGGGTCAAGATCGAGCGCTAAGCTCCATCGGGTGATAAACAGAATGAGCATCCCCGCGATCCCTCCCGTAAAAGGCCCGCGGGGGGGGTCGAGTCCTTTGTGTCCCGACTTTGAACGCGATGCACCACAAACAAGGTTCTAAAATCCATTAAAATCATGGCGATTCTTAATTCGCTTTGGATTTTTCCTCGCGGTAGGCTTGTTTGCCGGCCTCCAGGGCCGCAGAAATCTGTGATTTTTTCTGGGTCAGTGTTTCCTTAGTCTGATCGAGAACCTCTTGAGTTTTATCCTGGACATTTCGAGCCGTCGAGGTCAAATACTCTCTCCCTTCAACGGCCTTCTGGGCGAGGAGTTCGCGTGTCTCCCTGCCTGACCGGGGAGCGAAGAGGAGCGCAATGACGGCGCCAATTCCAGCTCCCACTACAAAGAACAGAACCTTGCTGCCTGTGTCGTTATTTTCTCCCATAAGAGACCTCCCGCTTCAATAATCCTTTAGATTAAGAACACTGTGGTGCTCTGGCACTTGCGATTGTTGAGTCAGCGTTATCATAACATTCGAGCATTGAAATAGCAAGGAAGGGGAGCGGAAAAGCAGGAGAGGAAATCGGGGAGTTCGTGGAATTGCGCAAATAAATCAGTTGTGGTATATACTCAGGTCGCTTTAGTTGCCCGAGAGCACTTCGCAATATCTTCGCGTCATTTCAGGACTCAATTTTGCACTCGCGATTCAAATGATCCCAGCGTGCGGGGATTCTCGCGCGCCCCTAACCCCTCGATGTAAGACAATCTGGAGGATCACGTATGGTCTTTCTGCCAATCGTTATCGGGATTAGTCTCTTGTCCTTGCTGGTGGCGGTCCTGCTGGCCCGGTGGGTTTTGAGCCAGGACCAGGGACCCAAGGAAATGCAGGTCATTTCCAACGCGATCAAGGAAGGCGCGGAAGCGTTCCTGCGTCGTCAAAACGGCACGATTGTGATGTTGGCGGCCGTGTTGGCGGTGGTCATCTTTGTTCTTTACGCGTTTATCCGGTCCCATCACAGTTTTGATCCTGTGGCGACGTCGACGGGACTCGCGTTCTGGATTACGCTCTCCTTTCTGCTCGGTGCGGCCTGTTCCGTCTTTGCCGGGTATGTCGGGATGTGGGTTTCGATTCGCTCCAATGTCCGCTCGGCGTCGGCCGCTCGGACTTCGCTGAACAAGGCACTCCAGATCGCCTTGCGCGGAGGCGCGGTGTCCGGCCTGTTTGTCGTGGCCATGTCCCTGTTTGGCGTGGGCGGCTTGTACTGGCTGGTCAGCACCTTTGCGCCCGATGTGGCCAAAGAAAAGATTCCCTTGCTGATCGTGGGATATGGTTTTGGCGCGTCTTTTGTGGCGTTATTTGCACAGCTGGGCGGAGGCATTTACACCAAGGCAGCTGATGTCGGTGCTGACTTAGTGGGGAAGGTGGAAGCTGGTATCCCCGAAGACGATCCACGCAACCCGGCCGTGATTGCCGACCTGGTCGGAGACAACGTGGGCGACTGCGCGGGTCGTGGGGCCGACTTGTTTGAGTCCACAGCGGCCGAAAACATCGGGGCAATGATCCTGGGCGCGACCCTGGCCGCGACGGCGCAAAGAATGAATATGCCTTTCGCGTATGGGATTGTCGGCGTGATGATGTTCCCCCTCGTTGCCCGCGCTTTCGGATTGGTCGCCTCCATCATCGGGATCTTGATCGTCAAAACAAAGGAACAGGGCCAGGATCCGATGTCGGCGCTGAATCGTGGTTATGCGATCACGGCCACTCTGGTGATTGTTGCTTTCTTAGGGGCCACGAAGTGGATGCTCAACAGCCCGAATGATCCCGATGCCTGGTGGAAATTCTTTATCTGCGGTGTGATTGGTGTGCTGACCTCGTGGGCTTTTGTTTGGATCACCCAGTATTACACCGAATACCGGTATCGTCCTGTCCAGGAGATCGCCAATGCCTCCATCACCGGACCGGCCACCAACATTATTTCCGGGATCTCTGTGGGGATGGAGTGCGTCCTTTTACCCGTGATCACGATATCGATTGCTATCCTCGCTTCCTACCATCTGGGCGAATGGGCGATCCAGAACGGTGGGCTATTTGGAACCGCAGTGGCCACCATGGGGATGCTGGGCTCCGCGGCATATATTTTGGCGATGGACACCTTCGGACCGATCACCGATAACGCAGGCGGTATCGTGGAAATGTCCAAGCAGCCCGAAGAAATTCGCAAAAAGACAGATCGTCTGGACGCGGTCGGCAATACGACTAAAGCGCTGACCAAGGGGTATGCCATCGGCTCGGCGGCGCTGGCAGCCTTCCTGCTGTTTTCGGCTTACATGGACGAGGTGCGCCTTTACTTGGGCTCCGTAGGGGAATCGCTCTTCCACCGGGTGGATATTGCCAAGCCTGCAGTTTTTGTCGGGGGCCTGCTCGGAGCCATGCTGGTATTTTTCTTCTCTGCCCTTGCCATTAAAGCGGTCGGGCGGGCGGCACAATCCGTTATCGCGGAGGTCCGGACCCAGTTTAAGGAGAAGCCCGGAATTATGGCGGGGACGGAAAAACCGGATTATGCCCGTTGTGTCGACATCGTGACCCGCGGAGCCCTCAAACAGATGATCGCTCCGGGACTGGTGGCGGTGGGGATGCCTGTTGCCGTGGGCGTACTTTTCCGCATGTTTATCACGCCCCAGGACAAAACGATTGCCGCCGAGTCTGTTGCCGCCCTGCTCATGGTGGGCACAATCTGCGGAATCCTGATGGCCCTGTTCCTGAACAATAGCGGCGGCGCGTGGGACAATGCCAAGAAGTATATTGAGTCGGGCCTTTTTACCGTGGATGGCAAGGTGGTGGGAAAGAAATCGGATCCTCACAAGGCAGCCGTCGTCGGAGATACGGTGGGCGATCCCTTTAAGGATACGGCCGGACCGTCCCTCCATGTGCTGATCAAGTTGCTCTCCACGATCACGCTGGTTCTGGCTCCTTTGTTCATTTAGTTTTCAAGAGAAATGAGCGGCGATCCAGGAGTGGCTGGGTCGCCGCTTTTCTTTGGGTGGATGACACGTGCCCCGTTCCCGGCGACTGAAAGGGAAGATACTTTTTATATTCTTCGATGGTGTGGGCCTGGAGCCAAAACCCAGCCGCCAGAATCCGTTTCACTTTCTCCCTTCGAAGTTCTTTTCGTTTCGGCGGCGCAGGATTTTTCAGGAGTTTGCTGGATATGGGAAGGCTATTGATGCCACCCTGGGGGTGAGCGGGCTCCCGCAGAGCGCCACGGGTCAGGCCACTATCCTCTCCGGCGTAAATGCCGCCCGGCTGTTGGGAAGACACCTGAATGGCTTTCCAAATCGGGAGCTGCGGGAATTGCTCTCGCGGGAATCTGTATTTGTTAAACTCAAACAGCGGGGGTTGAATGCGACCTTTGCCAATGCATATCAGCCGGAGTTTTTTACTTCGCCGCTGGCGAAACACTACGTTTCAGTTTCCACGGCCGCGGTGACCGCTGCAGGGATCCCCTTGAATGACATTGCCGCGGTTGCTGCGGGGACTGCGGTGTACCAGGAATTCACGAACTCCTATTTGAATGCCCGCGGGTTTTCCCTGGCCGTGCGCACTCCGGAGCAGGCGGGTGAGTTCCTAGTCAAAATCTCCGTCCGCCACGACTTCACTTTTTACGAATATTTCTTGAGCGATCTCGTGGGCCACCGAAGGAGTTTCGATCGCGCCCTGATCGAAGTGTCTAAACTCGATCGCTTGTTGACGGGCGTGTGTGCTCGATTTGATTTTAAATCCCACACCTTACTTGTGACGAGCGATCATGGGAATCTGGAGGATCCCGCGACGAAGTCGCACACGCGAAATCCCGTCCCGCTGTTGGTATTCGGTCACGATGCGCAGTTTTTCAAAAAAAAGGTACGGTCCTTGGCCGACATCACCCCGGCAATCCTGGAGTTCTTTGATCGCTGATTTTGCGGCGAATTAAGGATACCATTTATGTTTTATGTCTTCCGATGGGCCCGACCCGGAGGAGGATTGCGAACCCCTCCCGTATCTTGAAATGCGGGGATGCTTGGACTAATTTTCGCTTTATGTTCGCTTTTTCTTCTGGTAGATTATGGGGATGAATCTCACTTCCAATGCTCGGATGGTCCTCGAGAAACGATTTCTCAGGCGCGACACCGGAGGGAAGCTCTGCGAGACGGTAGAAGATCTGTTCCGCCGGGTTGCTCATGCCGTAGCTCAATCCGAGGCCCATTACAAGGGCGATCTCGCTATGGACGAGGTGGAGCAGAAGTTTTACGACATGATGGTGACGCTGGAGTTTTTGCCCAACTCGCCCACCTTGAGGAACGCCGGAACACCGCTCGGCCAGCTTTCCGGATGTTTTGTTCTGCCGATCGAGGACTCGATGGAATCGATTTACTCGACCCTCCGGGATGCGGCGCTCATCCAAAAGAGTGGTGGGGGCACCGGCTTCTCATTTTCTCGGTTGCGGCCGCGCAATGATGACGTGGCCTCCACTCGCGGCATTTCCTCCGGGCCCGTGTCCTTCATGCGACTGTACAACTACTCCACCGAGATTAACCGACTCGGGGGAGCGCGCGCCGGCGCCAATATGGCCGTGCTTCGTTTTGACCACCCCGACATCATGGAATTCGTCACTTCCAAGGCGAACGATGAGTCCCTCAATAACTTCAATATCTCGGTCGCTGTGACTGACGATTTCATGGAGCGGCTCAGAAAGGATGATTCGTTTGAATTGGTCAATCCTCGGACGGGCAAGCCGCAGGGGTCGATGCATGCACGAGAGCTTTTTGAAAAGGTCACCGAACTGGCTTGGGCGACGGGCGACCCCGGCCTCATCTATCTGGATCGCATCAACCGGGACAACCCCACCGCGCACAAGGGGATGATCGAAGCGACCAATCCTTGCGGGGAGCAACCCCTGCTCCCTTATGAGTCGTGCAACCTCGGTTCCATCAATTTGGCCCCGCTGGTCGACGAAGGCAGGTTTGAGCTGGAGAGGTTTCAGGAGACCATCCGCTGGGCAGTTCGCTTCCTTGACGATGTGATTGACGCCAATCAATATCCCTTGGAGAAGACCGCTGAGATCACGCAGGGGAATCGTAAAATTGGCCTGGGGCTGATGGGCTTTGCGGATGTCTTGATCAAGATGGGAATTGCGTACGACTCAATGGACGCCCGCAAGTTCGGCGAGTACGTCATGTCCACTTTAGAGCGAGTCGCCCGGGAGGCCTCCTGCGAGTTGGCCGAACAGCGCGGGGTGTTCCCTAATTTCAAGGGCTCCCGTTACGATGTTCGGGGAGGGGAGCGGCTTCGCAATGCAGCGGTCACCACCATTGCGCCGACAGGAACGCTCAGCCTGATTGCCGATTGCTCCAGCGGGATTGAGCCGCTTTTTGCCCTCTCTTACTTCCGCAACATCCTTGGGGAGGAACGCGTCATTGAGGTGCACCCGGGCTTCGCGGCGGTCGCGCGGGGGCGTGGATTCTTCTCTGAAGATTTGATGGAAGACTTGGCAAAACATGGTTCCATTTCGGAATTGGGGAGCGATGGCGCTCAAGCATTCATGATTCCTGAGGATGTAAAGAGGATCTTTAAAACGGCGTACGACATCTCTCCCTCCGACCACGTTCGCATGCAAGCGACCTTTCAGCAATTCACAGACAGCGCGGTCAGCAAGACGGTGAACCTCAGGGCGAGCGCCACCGTTGGGGACGTTGCCGAGGTTTACCACCTGGCCCATGAGATGGGTTGCAAGGGGGTTACCATCTTCCGCGACACCAGCAAACGGCACCAGGTGCTCCGGAAACCCGCTGTCCAATTCGAACTCAAATCGATTACTCAACGCGAAACCACTGTCATTTCAGGGATTGGAGAAACGGAACGCGCCGAATTGGCGAAGGCGATCTGTACTGAATGCGGCGGCCCCATTGAGCATTCCAGCGGGTGCTTGCACTGTCGCGTTTGCGGATATACGGTCTGCCAGGTGTAGCGGTGTGGCCATGGATTTTGTTGCACTAGTCCCCGGGGTCTGGCAGGTTTCTTCCGGTGTACAAAGTAACCGTCTGATCCAGTTTTGCTCCCATTCCTGGGTTCGCAAAACGCCGCCGGTCGTCATTCATTTGCCTTTTACTGCAGCCTGCGAGTATATTCTTGCCCCAGCGACGGACGCGGGGGTGGCGGAATTGGCAGACGCATGAGACTTAAAATCTCAAGCCCCAAAAGGGCGTGAGGGTTCAAGTCCCTTCCCCCGCACCACCCTTCACCCCTTTCGGTGTCAATCAAAACCAATCAGGAATGAAGACGTCAGGAATCCATTCGGCACCTGGCAATCGTTGAGGGGATCATCGAAAGTGAGATCACGACCACGATTAGCACGCCTCTGTTTGCCCTGGTGGTTCTCGCTTCTGCTTGGAGTTCCTTTCCCCCCCCTGCCTCGCCAGAGTATTTTATATTATGCCTTCTTGAGCTCGTCCATCTTTTGAGCTACTTCAATCCATTCTCCTTCCACCAACAACCGTTCGGCCATTGGAAAAAGCACCGAATCTTCCTTCAAGATGTGCATGGTTAACAAAGAATAGAAACTCTCCCAGGTGGAACGGAGGACTGCCAGGTTACCGGCGGCAATTGCTCCACCGAGTTCCCTGAGGAGGGAGTTGTGCTGTTTGTGCTCGTTTAGCATGACTGCAATCGGCCCCCCCTCTCGCCCTAAGTATTTTTCCATGGCGGGAAATAGAGCGTCCTCCTCCTTCTTAAAGTGAATGGCAACGTCCCTGTTAAAGAATGCCAGGCCATTTTCGAAGGACGGCTTCCAGGACCCTGCGTTCATGGCCTCCGCGGAAGCAATCACGCCATTCAGATCATTCAAGAGTTTCAACACGGCTCGGTGCTCCTGCCGGAGTTCTTCAGTTGGATGAACCTTGATTTGTGAGCTCATAACCCCTCCGATTTCAGTTGAATTCCCGCTCTCGGCTTGGGCCATTCAGGTCGCTTCGAGAGGGCAGACTCGAGAACCGTGATGTGTCTGTAGGCTCGGACAAGGCGGTTTGGTTCTCGTCAGGTCCCTGACGAGTGGGTTCTGCCACCCAGAGGGATCTTAGACGCAATGAAGCGGTCGAACGATGACTAAAGTCACAAAACCAGAAGGGTCTTACTGGGGAAAAAGGAATTAGAATTGGCTGTCCCGAGAGTGACGATGGGCCAGAAGAGAAGGATGTCGCGCGGAATCCCGATTAGGGATATGTGGAGTCCTACTTGCTCGCCACTATAGAGATGGATTCCAGCTTTTCAATCATGATCTTTATCTTTCGCTTGTCAGTTCCTTTGGGGGCGTGTTTGAGATAGAGCTGCAGGGCGTTCGCGGCGTCGTGAGGTCTTCCGCTCTTTTCGTAGGTGTTGGCGAGATACAGTTGAGACTCAATGGCTCTACCTCCACCGATTCTATAGGCCCGTTGGAGAGATTCCTCCGCCTCATTCAAGCGCCCGCTTTGAATGAGGGCGCTACCGAGGATGAGGTAAGAGTTGGGAGACCTTGGATTGAGCGCTGTGGATTGCCGAAGCGACTGGATAGACTCCTCAATCCGGCCAAGGTTCAGTTGAGCGATTCCCATTGAAAGAAAGCAGAGATCGGCCTTCGGATTAATCTCGACGGCGTGTGACAGAGCTTTCAATGCAATCTCGAACTGGCTTCGTCGGACGTTGATTGCACCGAAGGCCTGGAGTGCCAGGAAATAATCTGGAAAGATCTCGAGGGCATGGTGGAGTGTCTGGACCGCTGCGTCATTGTTCTCTCGTTTGAGGAGCCCGATTGCTTTATTGTATTGAACCTGCGCCTCTTTGGGAACGTTCTGGACAAAAAGGGTTTCCGTGGAAGACGTACGCTGATGGGTGCTGGACTGGGTTTTCGGTAAGGTGTCGTAATCAATTCCCGGTGATGGGCGCTGATCAGCGACCCCGAGCGGGGTGAGCCGGCCACGGCGTGAAGATTGAGCCACAGTGTTTTCACTCGCCCGTGGCTCAATCTGCGGTAGATCGGGCTGTAGAAGCGGCCTCGTGGATTTGGAAGATTGGCGCCTCTCAAAGACCATCGCCCCTTCGAAGTCATGCCGATCCCAGATGGAACTCACGAAAACCGGATTGATCTCCGGCGCGTGACGGTTCAAGAGGTGGTCTGCATCAGCGCTAAGATTCGTCGGGGCAAGAAACAAACTGATCCCGACGCCCAGTACAAACTTATTAGGCATGCGACCCTCCTCGGCGGGCCCAGGACAACCCGAGAACCCCGAATGGCGAGAGGATCCGGACAGAGTCCGGCGTCATTAAACGAGTTTAACTATGAAAAGAGCAACCCAATGCTAAGCGGTTGATCACTGACTCTGGGAGAAACACGTCAGCCCGCTTGAGATACTCACCGCAACTGTTAGTGGAAGCGTCGTAACCGGAGGTGGTCGTAAATTCTTCGATCCGCAAGAATGAGGCGGCACGCCATAAAAGGTAGGTTATCACATCGGCAGTTTACTTCGATGTGTGCGGGCGTTTGCAGGTGATTTTTGGAATTGGTCTGATCAGTTCCAGAAATTAGGCGGTAACTACATTATTGAAAGCGGTACCGCCACTCCTGCGGATTGAAGAACTCGCGTCTTAGCTCTGGGTTGGATTCGCTTCAGTTGTCAAAGAGCTCTTAAGTCGCTGACTTTGTTCTAGACTAGGGGCCGAGAAACACTTAACTAATATACAATTCAATTGCCAAACCCATACATTTCTGTTTTGCCAGTATCTCCTTTAAATTGTGGGTATCAAATGCACCTACGTTGTTATGATTGGTCCCCCTTGAAACACTATCGACAAAATTTGTCGCAACAATAGCGTTGCACGCAACACTTTATTGTGAAAATTCCTGCATTGCCCATACCTTGCCGTGGAGTTCGTAGAACTAAGTGACCATTTGGCCTGAACGCCGAAGTTCCTCGGGTGGGCTGAGAGGCGTCTTAGGGGGGAATCTGGATGCAGGATTCTCCTCTAGCAGAGCTTTCTGGTGGCAGTTGAGAGTCCAAAATTGGAAGCAGCTCGATCCCACCTGTCATTGTTCAATCTTCGGAATGCATGCTTCAGAGGGTTTGAGATGAGGGATAGGACGAGACAATGTTATTAAGGAAGGGAAGAGACGCAGGAAGGGCTGAAAACAGGCATCCGGTGATTCAAAGTTTATCTCGCAAGAACCACTGCTGAAACCCGCTCTTCAGCCCTCCAGCTCTCAGAAATGCAGATTTGTTACCGACCAATTAATGGTAAACTCCGGCCACCTCCCGTTGGTGGACTTCGTACAGTTGGGCATCGACGACGGCGATTGCTGCCATATTGACAACGTCCGTGACCTCGGCGCCACGCTGCAGGACGTGAACGGGTCGACCAATACCCATGAGGATGGGTCCGATGGCCTCGGCCCCGCCAATACGCATCATCAGTTTATAAGCGATGTTTCCGGACTGGAGGTCCGGGAAAATCAGCACATTGGCCCCGCCCTTAAGGGTCGAGAACGGATAGGTTTCGTTGATGATTTCAGGCACCACGGCGGTGTCCGCCTGCATTTCACCATCGATCATGAGCTCCGGCATCAACTGCTTTACAATTTCGGTGGCCACGCGCACCTTTTCGGTAAGCGGGTGCTTGGTGGAGCCGAAGTTTGAAAACGAGAGCATCGCGATCCGGGGCTCAACGTCGAAGCTTCGGGCCACCTCGGCGCTGCACATGGCGATTTCGGCAAGTTCATCCGGGGTGGGATCGATGTTCACGGTGGTGTCTGCGAAAAAGAAGGTATCGTTCTTGGTCATAAGGACGTAAAGGCCTGAAACACGATGCGCCCCGCTCTTGGTCTTCAGAATCTGGAGCGCCGGACGGATCGTGTCCGGATAATGCTGGGTCATTCCTGAAATCAGCCCGTCGGCATCGTTGAAATACACCATCATGGCCCCGAAGTAATTGCGGTTTCGCATCATCTCATGTGCCTCACCCAGGGTCACGCCCTTGCGTCGCCGCAACTGATAAAACTCATTGACATATTTTTCAAAGAGCGGCGACTGCGTGGACTCGATGATTTGGGCGCCCTTCAGCGTCAGATCCAGATCCTTCATGGTCTGGGTTATTTTCTCAACACTACCGAGCAA
>JBAVHJ010000732.1:0-2073 GCA_049685715.1 Terriglobia bacterium
GAACAAGGTGGAGAAGCTCAAGGAGTACAAGCTGGCTCACTGGGAATTCCTCAAGGTCAAAACGCGCGACGGCTTCGAGATGGAAGCCCAGATGTTGAAGCCGCCGGATTTTGATGCCGGTAAAAAGTATTCCGTCATGAGCTACACCTACTCGGGTCCGCACGCCCCCAGCGTGCGTGATGCTTGGGGCGGGCCGAACAACCTGTGGTACCAGATGCTGGCCCAGAAAGGATACATCATCTGGATCTGCGACAACCGCAGCGCCAGCGGCAAGGGAGTTCAATCGGTCTGGCCGATCTATCAGAACTTCGGTGAGCTGGAACTTCGCGATCTGGAGGACGGGGTGGCGTGGTTGAAGACGCAGCCGTATGTCGATGGCTCCCGCATTGGCCTGTGGGGTTGGTCCTTTGGCGGGTTTATGACCAGCTACACCATGACGCACTCGACCAGTTTCAAGATCGGCATCGCGGGAGGAAGCGTCACCGACTGGCGCGACTACGATTCGATTTACACGGAGCGGTACATGCGGATGCCGCAGAACAACGTCGAAGGATACAAGAAGACCGCCCCTAGGGCGGCCGCAAAGGATCTTCAAGGCAAGTTGCTGCTCATCCACGGGGCCATTGACGACAACGTCCACATGGCCAACACCGTTCAGTTTATTTACGATTTGCAGAAAGCGGGGAAGCAGTTCGAGCTGATGCTTTATCCCAAGTCCCGGCACGGTGTGGTCGATCCGGCGCTGGTCCGCCACATGCGAGAAATGATGACGGAGTTCATCCTGAAAAATCTGTAGGGGAATAAGGTGGGAGCGCAACCCGCGGATTGTTGCTTGGTTCGTCCAGTGCCGATTTCTAATCCAGATTGTTATCCCACTGACCTGAGATTTGATCGATTCAGCGTCACAGGCATCGCAGAAAAGGCGATGCCTGCGGCCCCCGCTGGTAGGACGGGTGGCGCATACACGTGTTCTTGGCGTGTGTGCGGTTCTCCTTTTTTGCTAGACATATAACTTGAATCATATCGTCCCGATATTAACTCATCTCGATGGAGCCATTTTCTTAGAATCTGCAAAGACATCGTTCCAAACCCGCGCGGAACTCCATTCCTCAGATGACTCGCACACATCGCATCAAACGCGATGTGCGTGCCACCCCGCCCGTCCTTGATAATGTTACAAAATGGCGCTTGGTTCAATTTAGGGACGTCCACCTAGGCGGGCGCCCTCACTGCCAAGATTTCACTTCACTTTAGTCTCTCACGATACAAGCCAGTCAAAAAATCTCTTTGGAACTCCAACGGCGAGGAAAAAGAGACAAAATGAAGTAAGGATTACAGCAAACAACGTCCCGGCGTATGTGGACCCTAGAAATGTGGAAACCGGGAATATGGCCGTAAGAAAGAGGATAGAATGCCATGCGTCCGGGGTTAGACCTCCACCGTTTTCGAAAAATGTATTGATCGCCATCGCCAGAGGACCCAAAACCCAAATTCCAAATAGCATTGAGACCGCGATACCGCAAAATGTGCGAGCTGCCTTCACCCGTCGCAGTTTGGAGACAATTACAAAGCCCGCCACACTAGCAAGGGCCAAAAGGAATTGGAAAAGAACATTAGACACAATGTTAATAGTTACTTGGTGCATAGATCTATCGTCGATAGCATGAGGGGTAGCGCGGCTGATTACGGTTAGGATAATTTTGGGTGCCCAGAAGAAGATCGCGCCCACAAGAGTGTAAACGAGAAACCATGCGGTTTGCCTGATAACTATTAGCAAGATTCTCATAATCACCCTCGCAAGTCTCTTTCGTTGAGAATTCTTAACCTCCTTACATTTCCGACCAATCGAAAAACCCTTTCGGAATACCGGCTGCCAGCAGCACCATACCGACCGTGACAAGGCCCACAGCAAATAGGGTGCCGTCATAGGCAGACATCTCAAGCAGCGCAAATGGGAGCATGAGGACAATCCGCTTGAGGAACCATGGTGCTCCCATCTTGAAGAACGTCCCTCCGGCAAAACTCAATCCTATGGCCATGTACAGAGGACCTTGAATCAGAATGCCCGCAAGC
>JBAVHJ010000733.1:0-3780 GCA_049685715.1 Terriglobia bacterium
GGTCAAATACGCCTTCTCTCCAAAGTAATCCACTTCAAACAGGGTCGTTGTGCCCTCACAGGCCGCGGGCGTGAAGATGGGAGTGTCGATCAAGGTGAAGTCGTGAGAGTCAAAGTAGTCTCGCACAGCGCGTATGACTTCATGCCGCACCTTCAAGATCGCGTGCTGACGCAAGGATCGGAGCCAGAGATGTCGGCGGTCAAGAAGAAATTCGATCCCGTGTTCTTTGGGAGTGATGGGATAGGGATCGGCGGGGGGGATAATCTGGACCGGTTCGATGTGGGTCACGGTAATTTCAAACCCGCCCGGCGCGCGCTTCTCTTCACGGATCGTCCCCTGAACAACGAGGGAGGACTCCTGGCTCAGTTTCCTGGTGATTTCAAAAACTTCGGGGGAAACCTCCTTTGCAGACACGACGCCTTGGATAATGCCCGTTCCATCACGGAATAAAGGGAACAACAGCTTGCCGCTTTCACGGAGGTTGTAGAGCCATCCCTTGATCTCCACGGTTTGCCCTACATGGCGGGCAATCTTCTCGATGGTTGATGAAACCAAGTCGATCTCCTTTTGTGGCCGATAATCGAGCGCCTGTCGCTAAGTGACCCTCAAACTGCCTCTGGGAAGAAAGGCGATAATCTAACAGAACGCATCGTCTTTGCATAGAACCTTCGTGGATCAACCGGCGATTCAGGTTGCCCGAATGCGACCTGTGATGGGAGAGAGGAGTTCAAGGAGATCGCTTCCGGTGGCAGGGTCTCAGTACCCGATCGCCATGCCATTGCGGCGAGGATCAGCAGCGCCCTGGCGGACACCGGTCTTCAGATCGATCAAGATGGCTTGGGCGTCCCCTAAGAACTGGTTGCCCCACAACGGAGAGATGAGCGGTTTAAGGTGATAACCCTCGGAGCGGAGGATGTCGAGGGTATCGGTTGAAAAGCCCACGGGCTCAACCTGCAGTTCATCAGGCATCCACTGATGATGAATGCGCGGGGCGTCCACCGCCTCCTGAATATTCATCCCGAAATCGATCACGTTGACGATGGTTTGAAGGACGGTGTTGATAATAGTCGGACCCCCCGGACTTCCTGTCACCATGAACAGCCGTCCCTGCTTAAGCACCAGGGTGGGGGTCATTGCCGAGAGAGGGCGTTTGCGTGCTTGGATCGAATTGTTTTCCGACTGGATCAATCCGAACATATTGGGAGATCCTGGCTTGCTTGTAAAGTCATCCATCTCATCGTTCAAGAGGAACCCCAGGCCCTTGGCTGTGACTCCACTTCCGTATCCCGCGTTGAGGGTATAAGTATTCGCAATGGCATTGCCCCAATGATCCACAATGGAATAATGTGTCGTTTCGGTGCCTTCAAAGGCGAACGGATCGGGATTGTGAACGGTGGCGCTCGCAGTCGCTTGGGTCAAGTTGATTTCGCGCGCCAACTTATCGGAATACTTTTTTGAAATCAGGCCGGCTACCGGGAGCTTTACGAAATCCGAATCACCCATATAGAGAGCGCGGTCCGAGAAAGCTCGCCGCATGCTCTCGGCTTCAACGTGGAGGGCGGCCGCCGACAGGGCTCCCATGGACCTAAGATCGAAGTGCTCGAGCGTGTTCAGAATTTCGATGAGCGCCGTCCCCCCTGAACTCGGTGGGGGCGCGGAGATAATGTCATACCCGCGGTAGGTGCCACGGACCGGGGTGCGCCATTTCGCCGAATACCCCTTGAGATCCTCCTCGGTGATGAGTCCGCCGTGCGCCGCCATGTCTGCGGCGAGTTTCTTGGCGGTCTCTCCTTCGTAAAATTCCTTTGGCCCCCTTGCGGCGATTCGGTCCAGCGTATCCGCCAGTTCGGGCTGCTTGAAGAGTTCTCCCTCCTCATAGAATTTTCCATCCCGCAGGAAGATTCGGTTGGATTCCGGAAACTGCGCAAGGAGTTTCGAGGCGTTCCGAAGGGATTGACTGAAGGCGTAGCTGACCCTGAAGCCGTCACGCGCGAGGTGAATCGCAGGCTGGACGACTTCTGACCATTTCAACGTTCCAAACTTTTGGAGGGCGAGATACAAACCGGCCACGGTTCCCGGAACGGCTACCGCCCGATAACCCACGGTACTTGCATCTTTGATGACATCCCCGCTGGAGTCCAGGTACATCTCCCGCGTGGCCTTCCCGCATGCCATCTCCCGGTAATCAACCAGGGTCGTCTCACCGTTGTTCATGCGGATGAGCATGAATCCACCACCGCCGATGTTGCCGGCAAAGGGGTGTGTCACCGCCAGGGCAAAACCCACGGCGACCGCCGCATCAACGGCGTTTCCGCCCCGCTTTAAGATGTCAACACCCACCTGTGAGGCGTGGCTTTCGGAGCTGACCACCATCCCCTGGACAGCTCGAACGGGGGCATGGGAAGCCGCAAGGCGCGGAGTCACCCCCGTGAGCTGGACGAGGCCAAGAAAAAGAACAAATGAAAAACAAGGTCGACTGCGAAGGTTCATCATTCCCCTTCTCCGGGTCTCTTGAGCCAAGGATTGGAACCGAGCCTTCCGGTTTTCTTAAAGAAAGGTTAGCGGGTGAACGGCCTGCCGCGAAGCCAGCGGGCGACCGGGAATCGGGGCCGGCCGTCAGGACCGTTCGCTGACGATCACCATCCGGCGGCTTGAGATAGAAAAAGGAGATTGATCCCGACCCCCGAACGTTGAGACAATCTTCATCCCGACCGATTCGATGAGTTCTTCCAGTTCAGAGAGCGAGTACACGCGCAGATCGAAACTGAACTCCCGGTGATTGCCCCTGTCAATTACAAGCCGCCGCCCATGGACGCGGCTTGTCCGGGCGTTATAGCTGACGTCATCCAGATACAGGTAGTCATGATCCACTTCGTCCCACCGCCGCGGCTGCGCTTCGATCTGATGCAGGATCCAATCCCGGTTAACAGTCTCCAATAGAAATTTTCCCCCCTTGTGGAGGGCCCGGGCCACCCCTTCCAGAACCTTGACGTTCTCACGGTGCGGAAAGTATCCAAAGCTGGTGAAAAAGGAGTACACCCCTTCAAAATTATTTATGTAAGAAAGCTTCCGCATGTCTCCAACTTCAAAATGGACGTCCAGTTGTCGCCGCCTCGCACTTTCATCCGCCATCTGAATGAACCGTGCACTGAGGTCCACCCCCGTCACCTTGTAACCTTGTTCGGCTAACACAAGCGCGTGCCGGCCATGCCCGCATGCAAGATCGAGCAGTTCCGTTTCGGGGGGCGCGCCCAGGGCGGATTCAATGAATTCCGCTTCTCCTCGATTCCGCTCATCGGTGAAGGTGTGCATGTAGATTCGATCGTAATCCTCAGTGAAGGCGTCCTCGTACCAGGCCATGAGTCTCCTCGAAGGGTCAGGTTAATGAAGGCTGATGTCTCCTCGTGATTATATTCAAATTCAGTCGTTTTGCATAAGATTTGTACGACCCGAGAATCCTCCGATCGCTTCAAAGGATCTCCTGTTGTCGGAAAGGGGTGGCACGGATTATGGGAATTCCCCCGACGTCAGTCGGGGGATGGTTCAGTTTCAGCCTACAGAAGGCACACCTTTATTCCCTTTCAATCCCCCCAACGGCAGTAGGGGGATTGTTCAATTCCAGCCCACTGGGGCCGCGGCCTTCTTCGCTTTCAATCCCCCCGACGGAAGTGGGGGGATTTGTTGCTAAACCATGCCTGTCGGTAGGTCGAACCTGAACGATCTCCCACCTCCCGCTGGGGGGATTCAGGTGGCAAGACCTGCGCGTCGGCAGGCTGAACC
>JBAVHJ010000734.1:0-16834 GCA_049685715.1 Terriglobia bacterium
ATACCTTGAAATCGGGAAAGGAGAAGGAGCCCAGGTTCGAATCGGTGGAAAACGATTGGAGGGTGAGAAATTTTCCAGGGGTTATTTTGTGGAGCCCACCATCTTCGATCGTGTGAGGCCGGACATGCGTATCGCCCAGGAAGAGATCTTCGGTCCTGTTTTGAGTGTCATTCGGGTAAAGGATTTCGAGGAGGCACTGGAGGTGGCCAACGGAGTGAAATATGGCCTTTCCTCCGCCCTCTATACCAACGATGCCTCCAGGATTTTCAAGTTTATTGAACGCATTGAATCCGGAATAACCCATATCAACTCCGGAACGCCGGGAGGCGAAGCTCAACTTCCCTTCGGGGGCATCAAGGCCACGGGCGTGGGCGCCCGCGAGATGGGTTCCACCGCGATTGAGTTTTGGAGTGAAGTTAAGACCGTTTACATTGATTTTACCGGCGCCAAGCGGGAAGGGAATCTGTATTAGCCGCATTTTCCTCGATTGAATGTTGAGTTTAGGAAATCAAAGACCTTCTCCGGGTGCCGACCGTCTGCTGATGTTCCCGACGGAACATGGTCCTCTTCAAATATCTCCTTACGCTGGTCACTGTGGGATTTCTGTTTGTCGGGCTCATCTATTTGATGACGTTCGTCCTGTTGGGCGTCTTTCAAGCGGTCATCGGCTACAGTGCAAAGAAAAGCTCGGAAGAACGAAAACAACAGTTGATCAGGCGAAGTGAACCGGTTCTTTTGGTGATCAACAGCTATCTTTATGCGACCTGCGTGGCAGCGCTTACGCGGGCGACCCTGGCGGCCCGGCCGGCGGGTCGGCCGTGGGTCTATTATTTATTTTCGTTTGCCTTTCTTCTGGGGATCAGTTCGCTGCCCCAAGAAAAAAAGACCGGTGACTCGACGGCTCGGATGCGATACTTCCTCCTGACCTTTCTTGCGGCGGGCTATTTGTTTCCCGATTTTATTGCCCCTTTTTGGAAACAATTGTGGGGGTGGTGGTTATCGTAAGAGAGATCGGACCCCCGGCGCGCTCAGCGGCCCTGGAGAAAGATCACGCACTCATCCCCGGTGAAAAACTATGGCGACCAAAAATAACTTCGTGCGAATCTCCGCGGAGGAGTTCAACCGGAATTTTGCTGACCTCCATCCTCCCCTCACAGGGAATTCGGCGGTCATCGAAGCCTCGCGGTGTCTCTTTTGCTTCGATGCGCCGTGTACCATTGCCTGTCCCACGCATATTGATGTTCCCAAGTTCATCAAGAAGATCGCCACGAGTAATCTCCGGGGCAGCGCCCGGACAATTCTGGAAGCCAACATCCTCGGTGCGAGCTGCTCCAAGGTGTGCCCCGTTGAGGTCCTGTGCGAAGGGGCGTGTGTGATGAATCACCACAACGAAAAACCGATTCAAATCGCGCTGCTGCAGCGCCATGCGATGGACTGGGCGCATGACCACCAGTTCCAACCCTTCGTCCCCGGAGAGAAGAATGGTAGGAAGGTGGCGTGCATTGGCGGTGGTCCGGCTTCACTGGCCTGCGCAGCGGAACTCGCACAATTGGGCTTTGCAGTAACCATTTTCGAGCGGAAACCCCTTGCCGGAGGATTGAATACTTACGGGATTGCGGAATACAAGCTCACTCCCGCCGATGCCTTGCGGGAGGTGGAGTTGGTCCGGAAGCTGGGTGTCCGGTTCGAATGCGGGGTTGAGATCGCAGGAGGGGGCTCCGGGACAACAGGAAATTTGATCATGAAGGCCGCCCTCCGCAAGTTCTCACTTCAGTCGCTGGAAGGGGAATTTGACGCTATTTTCATCGGAATCGGGCTGGGCGACACAAGTGACCTGGAAATTCCAGGGGAGCATCTCGAAGGCGTGGTGGATGCGCTGACCTTCATTGAAGATTACAAAACGAAGCGGACGAAGTGCAAGGTGGGTAGGCGCATAGCCGTCATTGGCGCGGGGAATACCGCGATCGACGCCGCCACGGCGGCGGTCCGCCTGGGCGCTCCGGAAGTGCGAATGGTATACCGCCGTAGTGAAAAAGAGATGCCGGCCTTCGCTTACGAGTATGAGCTGGCCAAGCGGGATGGCGTCATCTTCAACTGGCAAACACAACCCATCAAGGTCCATGGGAAAAAATCAGTTGAAAAGCTCGAGTGCGTGGCCATGCGCCTGGGGAAGCCGGACAAGACGGGACGCCGCCGTCCTGAGCCCGTGCCGCGATCGAAGTTTTTGATTGAATGCGACATGGTGATCAAGTCTCTGGGCCAGACCAAGCACAATGATTTCTTGAATACTATCCCGGGCCTGAGGCGGTCAAAGGATGGCCGCGTTGTGGTGGATCAAGAAACTTATCAAACTTCAAATCCCCCATTCTTCGCCGGCGGGGATTGCATCAATGGGGGGCAGGAAGTGGTTGACGCGGTCGCCGATGGAAAAAAGGCGGCCCACGGGATTGAGGCGTGGATTCGAAGGAATGGGTAGAGAGGCTCTGACGGGTCGTCTCTACGGAAAGAGAATGCGAGGTAGAAATGGCAGATCTATCGATCACCTTTGCAAGGACAATCAAGTCTCCCAATCCCTTCTGGCTGGCCTCGGCGCCGCCAACCAACTCGGGGTTTCAGGTCATGCGCGCCTTTGACGCGGGTTGGGGCGGGGCGGTCTGGAAGACCATTGGGGAGCCCATCGTCAATACGACTTCCCGTTATTCTTCCATCGACTACAATGGGGTGCGGATGATGGGTTTGAATAATATTGAGCTCATCAGCGACCGTCCCATTGAAGACAATTTGCGCGAGATCTACGAGGTGAAAAAGCGATTTCCCCGTCATGCGGTGATCGCTTCGCTGATGGTGGACTCAAAACGTGAGACTTGGCATGACATCGTAAAGCGAACCGAAGATGCCGGGGCCGACGGGCTGGAACTCAACTTCGGGTGTCCGCATGGCATGAGCGAACGCGGCATGGGGAGCGCCGTCGGGCAGGTGCCCGAATACTGCGAGATGATCACGGGCTGGGTCAAGGAAGTGGCCAAGACCCCGGTGCTTATCAAGTTAACCCCCAATGTCACCAACATCGCGCTCATCGGGCGCGCCGCCAAAAAGGGAGGCGCGGATGGCCTCTCCGCCATAAACACCATCAACTCCATCACCTCGGTCGATTTGAATGATCTGACCCCGCGGCCCAAAGTATCGGGCAAGAGCGCTCATGGCGGCTACTGCGGCCCCGCGGTCAAACCGATTGCCCTAAACATGATTCACACTTTATGCGCGGATCCTGAAATTCAGATCCCCGTCAGCGGGATTGGCGGCATTGCGACCTGGCAGGACGCCGCCGAGTTCATCCTGCTTGGTTGTACCTCGGTGCAGGTATGCACCGCGGTGATGCATTACGGTTTTCGGATCGTCGAAGACATGATTGACGGACTCTCCAACTGGATGGATGAAAAAGGATTCAAAACCATCGATGATTTTCGGGGAGGTTCAATTGCAAAGATGGACGATTGGGGCAATCTGGATCTCAACTACAAGATCATTGCGGCCATCGATCCGGAGAAGTGCATCGGCTGTGACCTCTGCCACATTGCCTGTTGGGATGCTGCGCACCAGTGTATCCACATTGAGGGTGAGGGCCGCGAGGCTCCCACGCGGGATGAGAAGGAGTCCGCCATGAACTTTCTGGCACCTCCGGCACACCATCCGTTGAGCGTACATGAGCCCATCCTTCACACGCGGGGAATCACCAATCGGTATGTCGGGCTGAGCGGGAATGGCAGGCAAGGTCAGGCCCCGCCTCCCGTGACTGCCCTGCATTCCTCGACCCAGGATGCCCCCCCCGCGATGCGCTCGAATCGTATTCCCCGCGTGGATGAGGAGGAATGCGTTGGATGCAACCTGTGCTGGCTGGTGTGTCCTGTGGAGGGTTGTATTACGATGAAGGAGGTGCGGACAGGACAGCCGTTCGAATCCTGGAACGAACGAGTAAAAAGGCTGGCCAAGTCCAGTCCGGCCTAGACCCCGGTCAGAGGAACCTGGGAACGAGTTCTGACGAAGAATGGCCCCTGAGCCGCATTGGGTCGCCTCAATGCGCTCAGCCTTGGACGGCGGGAAGGAATCTCCTCCATCAACGACCTGGCCCTTGTCCTGCAGCGCATTTCCATTGAGGAGTTCAATCCACTTTTCCGGAGTAGACCCTTGCCCGACTCCATCCAGATCATCCGTGCCACAAAAGAAGATGGCCCCACCCTGCTCGCGTTGATTGACGCACTGGCCGATTTTGAGAAGCTCCAGAAACCCACCGGAGAGGCGCGCTCGCGACTCATCGAACACGGCTTCGGCGGCCAGCCGAAATTTGAGACTTGGCTGGCCAGGGTGGACGGGAAAGCGGTCGCCTACGCGCTCGCCTTTGAAACCTACTCCTCGTTTCTGGCGTTACCCACGCTGTATCTGGAGGACCTTTTTGTCCTTCCGGAGTACCGCCAGAGACGAATCGGCCTGGCTCTTTTCACACACCTCGTTGCCGAAGCGCAACGCCGCGGTTGTGGTCGCATGGAATGGGCGGTGCTTGACTGGAACGTCAATGCGATCCGCTTTTATGAACGATTGGGCGCCCGATGGCTGGGGGATTGGAAGGTGTATCGCCTGACGCAAGATGACTTTCCCGGCATTGTCAATAATCCGCAACACGGGGTGACGGACGGTCGGGACCCCGTTAAGAGCGCTTGATGTTCATCAGCGTCATGTCGTCATGGGGCTTCGCATGTCCGCAAAAGGCCAGGACATCTGCAATCAGGGCATGAATGAGTTGATCCTCAGAAAGGTCACGCCGCGTCTTGAGGAATTCCGTTAACCGGTCCTCACCGTATTCAACTTCTTCCGTGTTAAAAGCTTCAGTAATGCCATCGGTAAAAAGGAGCAGGCGATCTCCGGCTCCCAGTTGCGTCTGGCTGTTGGGAAAGGATAAGTTGCGGTTGATCCCCAAGGGAATGGAGGTGGAGGGAAGGCGTTCCAGGGATTGGTTCTGCCGAATCACGAAGGGCGGGTTATGGCCCGCGTTGACGTAATGAATCTCACCGGTCGCAGTCGTAAGTTCGCCATAGAAAAAGGTCACCAGGCTGTTGGAGGGAATATTGGTGCACAGATAGTCATTGAGCTTTGAGATCAATTCTGATCCACGAAATCCGGCCGTGATCAACGTGCGAAGACTCCCCTGAAGGAGCGCCATGAGCAACGCGGCCGGCATTCCCTTGCCCGCCACATCACCAATGACAAAGCCCACGGTGGTTTTATCCAATTCAATAATATCGAAATAATCCCCACCGACGGTGTTTGCAGGCCGCATGTGACAATAGATGGTGATGCCTTCCTGTTCGAACGGCTTCGTCGGAACAAGGCCCAGTTGGATCTGCCGGGCGATTTCCAGGTCCCCTTTGAGATCCAACTTATCTCGCAGCTCCATGCAGAGGAGAACGATCAGAAAAACAAGCGAGATCAGCCACCAGGTCCCCCCCGAATTTCCAATCCCAATGACTACCACCTTTCCCTTCTGACCTTGAACCTGGACACTGAGGAATTCGAAGAGGCCCATCAGGAATGCAAGGATGGCGATCGCGAAGGCGATCCGCCGTGGGGGACTGAGCCGGTAAGCCAGCGCCTGGAAGACCCTCCAAAAGGCCGTTGGGTATCGTTTGTACCGAGGAAGAGGTCGCAGGGAATCAAAGTCTATCTCCCGAGTAAAATATTGAAACGTCTCGCGGGTGTCGTGTTGAACCATCTTGCGGAGGTCTTGGCCGGTGACATCCTTGGTGAAGAGGTCCCGCAGATTCCAGTAAACCGTATCCACACGGCGATGCCCGGTCGGACCCTTTCGCGCTTCCTCCGAAGGTCTCACTGTCTCCTTGAATTGCCCGGCAAGATCCGCAAGGCGTTGGCGCATGTCCGCAAATTCATCTTTGAAGTTCATTTTCTTAACCAGGCCCAAGGAAAATCCTGCTCTTGAAGTCTTCACCTAATTGTGATTTTATTAGGAGAGAGAGTCAATCAAATTGGAGGAGGGGCGGACTGATTGACTGACGAAGAGTCTCTTCAACTCCAGAGCGGTGAGTTCACGCTCCTGCTTAAACTATCCTCCTGACTTCCTGTATAAAGAGATGTAGAGTGATTGTCTCACTGAGGTGAAGTGTCTTTTTGTTTGCCCACCCCTTCGGAGGACCATCGTCAAGGAGGCCAGCTGTGAAATTCACTTCTTTTTATAGACATGTCCTGATCATGAGCTTTTTCATAGTCCTGCTCCTTTCAGTTCCATCCATTCGCGCAGAGGGAGCCCAGCAGCCCCCTCCTCCTGGGACCATTCGAATCCGGGTCACCCTCATTCCCGTCAATGTTCGAGTGACAGACAAAGATAACAAACCCGTTGTGGATTTGAAAAAAGAGGATTTCGTGGTATTCGAGAATGGTGTCCGGCAGGATATCCGGCACTTCTCTCTGGAGACCTTCACGGCGACCGTGCCCGGCCCTGCGGACAAGCCTCTTCTACGGAAGGTTCCACGCCTGGAACTGACCCCTCAGACGGCGCGAACTTTTTTGATCCTGCTCGGCCGAGGTCGGCTGGAACGTCCTTTCAAAGGCGTCGATGCCCTGGTCCAGTTTGTGCGAAAAGACCTACTGCCCCAGGATCGCGTTGCTGTATTTGCTTACAATCGTGCCACCGATTTCACCATCGATCACGAGCAGATTGCGCAGGTGCTTGAACGGTATAAAAAAATCCATGAGAAGATCGAATCGCATCTGGAGCTGCGTTTCAGCGGGCTCGCAGCCATTTATGGAAGTAAAGAGATCCCCAAGTCGTTCCAGCCGGATATCGACAAAATCTTCGAAGCCCCCGGGGCCGTCAGCTCGCGACAGGTGCCTCCCGGACGCATCACCGATTCGGGTCAACTGGTGAAAGATTCAAATCAGGTGAGCGACACCTTGCAGCGAGTGGAAGCGAGCAACGTCGTTGGAGCAACCGTCCCCTCGGTCTCGCCCTTCGACCAGCTTCAAGCGGAGGCGCTCACCGACCTTCCATTCGAGGAATACGTGAGCACCAATGCGATGACAATGCAGGATCTCCAGAACATCTATACCTCTATCGAATACCTCCGGTACATCGAAGGGGAAAAGCACCTGCTGTTTTTCTCCGAAAACGGCCTGTTTCTTCCGCGACTGGAGAATGATCGGAGTATCGCGTCCATGGCCAACGATGCTCGTGTGTCGATCGATACGTTTCAAACCGGCGGAGTCTATCTCAATCCCAATCTGGCCGCGAACACCGGAGCTTTGCCGCAACGCTTCCCGGGCTCGGGGAGTTCGAATCCATCCCGGATGACCCTGGGGAGTACCAGCCGTACATTTGCACTGTCCTCGCTGCGCAACATCTCCCAGATGACGGGAGGCTTGGCATTTATCCATGAGGATATCTCCGGCGCCCTGGCGCGGGTGAACGAGGTGACCCGCGCCGAGTATCTGTTGGGATACTATCCAAGAAACAATAGCTGGAACGGACAATACCGGCGCATCACGGTGAAGGTCAATCGTCCGGACGTGAGAATCTCGTTCCGTCACGGCTATTACGCTCATGAAACGCTTGAGCCGTTTGACCGCGAGGCCTTTCTTTCATACAGCCGGATTACGGCGGCCGCCGGTTACGCCCAGGATGTCAAGGATCTCGCGTTCAAGGTCCAGGCGACCGAAGACAAGTCCTCACCGGACAACCCCCAGGTTCTAGTCGATCTGAAGATTGAGGCTTCTCAGGTCCCCTTCGAGACCGTGAATGGCCTCCATAAGGGAAGGCTTTATATCACCATTTTTTATGGGGACTCGAAAGGGAGAACGCTGGGAGATGAGTGGAAAACCATGGAAATGAACCTGCGTGAGGAAACGTATCAGAGGGTGCTGAAGGAAGGCATTCCTTTTTCGCTGCGCCTCCCGTTGCTGGTACCCAATCAGAATCTCCGGGTGGTCGTGTACAGCTTCGGCAATGACAAGGTAGGGAGTTCATTTGCGAAGGTTCGATAGGTAAGATGGGATTTACCGCCTCACGGTTCGGGGTCCCTTGGACTTGTGTTTGGATGGGGCTTTCCGAATCTTTCCGGACTGTGGTGAACGGGTGTGAGCAGCCTTTAAAACATCGACATCTTCCTTGAGCTTGGGCAGTCCGCGCCAGAGCGCGTTGATCACCTTGTACTCGGCTAGGGGGATGGCAGGAATTCCCCACACGACCTGTCCCTCGCGAATGATCTTCCCCGGAAGAATGCCGCCTTTGCTCCCTACCACGGCGCCTCGTTTGACCCGGGCATGATCTCCCATGCCCACCTGACCGCCAATGACACATTGATCTTCGATGACGGTTCCGCCTGAAATACCGGTTTGTGCCGCAATGACCACATCTTCACCGATCTCCACGTTGTGGGCAATCTGAACGAGGTTATCGATCTTCGTGCCCCGGCCGATGCGAGTCGATCCCAAGGAGCCGCGATCAATCGTCGTATTGGCGCCAATCTCCACGTCATTTCCGATAATGACGGTCCCCACCTGTGGAAACTTATAATAGCGCCCTTCGTGAGGCACAAACCCGAACCCATCGCTTCCGATGACGGCTCCTGCGTGTACTATGCACCGTGATCCGAGGATGATGTTGGGGTAGAGGGTGACGTGGGGGTAGATCTGACACCCCTCTCCCAGGGTTACTCCGGCTCCCACAAAAGTCCCCGCTCCGATCTCACATTGATTACCAATAATGGCCCCCTCTTCGAGAACAGCATAGGCTCCTATTGCCACCCCTGCACCCAGATGGACCGTGGGCGCGATGTGGGCGGTGGCATCTAAACCCTCACAGATCGCCCGGCGGGGGTGAAATAAAGCGGTGGCTTGAGCAAATGCCAGGCGCGGATTGGGAACCTGGATGAAAGCCCTAATCGTCCGCTCCGACGGGGGATAAGAGGAAACCTTGACTACCAGAGATTCAGCCAAAATAACAACTTGGGCTTTTCCGCCCAAAGCGCGGGTAAGATTCCTCTCCGAATCGACCCACACGACCGTGCCTGGCTGGGCATTCTCCAGCGACGAGACGCCTGTGATTATCTGCGAAGCGCGACCCAGAGTCTTTCCACCGATGTATTCAGCGAGTTTTCTAGCCGTTATTTTCACCTGAACCTCACAGTATCGTTCGGGATTCGACTCGAACGGGAGGGAGCCATGATAGCGCAAGTTCGACGGGAGAGAAGAGGGGTGAAAGTGAGGCGTGTTGTTCCGCCCAAAGGAATCGCAAAGCAAAGCGGAATGCCCCCGAGAGTCGTGCGCCGGTCACGTCCGCGGGAATTAAGCACGCCCGGGTCACCGGATCCGTCCCGATTTGTTATTTCTTTTTTGGAACGCCCGGTTCAAAGCACCGCCGGCATCTCGCCTCATACATGCCCTTGGCGCCCACGACGACGCGCTCATCACTCTCGATCAATCGTTGCGTATGCATGGCGGGGTTTCCACATCGCATGCAGATGGCAAGGGTTTTGGTGACTTCTTCGGCGATGGCCATGAGAATCGGCATCGGCTCGAACGGTTTGCCCAGGTAGTCGGTGTCCAGCCCCGCCACGATGACCCGCTTGCTCATGTTCGCCAGCGTATCAGCGACTTGGGGCAACGCCTCGCCGAGGAACTGTCCCTCATCGATGCCCACGACCTCCGTTCTCGCGTCGGTTCTTTGAAGTATCTCTTTGGCATCACTCACGAGCTCCGCCCGGATTCTCACATCACTGTGGGAGTAAATGTGTTCCTCGCTGTAACGCGCGTCGATTTTCGGTTTGAAAATCTGGACACGCTGTTGGGCAATCTCGGCACGACGGAGCCTCCGGATCAATTCTTCACTCTTGCCCGAAAACATGCACCCGCAAATCACTTCAATCCAACCAATGTTCCCTTTGGTGACATTCATCTAGGAAGCCTCTCATAAATAAGCGCGCGGATTATAAAACGGTGCAAATGCATTCAGCAATGCTATTTTGAAGGCGTCTTTGCGTGAGATCAAATCGCGGGTCAGAATTCCCCATGTGCCTTCCTGGCTGCGGACATCATGCCGGTTCGAGAACTCATCGATCACCTCCGCCAGCTCGCGGCCTCCATCGATGACTTCATGGGCGATGGATTCCGGGATGGCAATCGTCCCACTGGCCCCATAGGCGCCCCGTTCGCCGTCACTCACATAAGCCCAGTTTTGCAGGAAGCAATGCCGGCCCTCATTTCCCTGGACGATCAGAAAGCCTCCCTCCATGCCCAGGTAGAAGTCGGCCCGGATCCCTTCCGTTCCCAGCATGCGGCGCAAGAACTCGGTGCGATTACGGGCGCCTTCCATCAACTCGTCGTGCGAAAGGGGCATGGCCGAAACACCGCTGGGGGTTTCCCGCTCGAGGAATTCCAGGTCGCCAGGGCTTGTGATGAGGCGGCGGCCCTTCAGAACCGAGCAGACTTCTTTCGCCGCATCAACTTTCGGTACCCGCGTGGATCCAATGGCGATCAGCATGGAATGGGTGAGCTCCGTGTACCTTCTTCCCCTTGATGAAGAGGTTAAAAATCAAAAGTCAGATGTCAGAGGGCAGAAGCCAGAACACCACAGCTCTGTTATCCGACATCTGACTTCTAACATCTGACTTCGGTTCATGGATTGGAAAACTCCTTCAAATTCACACCCCGCTCCCCGTACTTCTTCTGTAGGAACCTCCGTAATTCGGAAAAATTCGGAAGGATCAGGTCGGCACATCCCAGAATCCAGCCACTCATGTTTTCCGGGGGTACATGAGTGACCAGATAGACCGGAATGGAGCGGTGAAATGCTACCGTCAGTTCTCCCTGCGTGCCTCCCCCCTTGAAAACGTGCTCATCCCAGTTGCAAATGACGTAGCTTGCCCGGCTGGTCAGAACCTCTAGATCATGTGTGATGATTCGACGCACTGTAGTCCGAAACCGATCGGGATCGCTGGTTTTCCATGCACGAAACGATTCATAGGTCTCTGCGCCTAATAACCGGGGAATCGCTTCAGCGGGATCATAGACTTCGTGCCGGAGGGTCCCGGCCAGAAACGGCTTTAAGGCAGCACGCCAAGCACGGCCGCCGTCAGGAGAGTTTTCGATTGAGCCAGACAGGTAAGCAAGCATTGGGGCGTGTTAAACGGTTGCGAGAAGGTTGCACAACAACGCAGTTGAGTCTCGCCCGCCCTAAGAATACTGAACTGCTTTGATTCTGTAAACTGGAAGTTCGCCAACAGCTGGTGATGTATACGCGGGCATGAAGATCCCCGTCCTAGGGGAATCGGACTGCCTGTGCCCGGCCCCTTTGAGCCGGGCAGAGTATACACCGTCCCGTTCCCCGGTCTACGTTTGACCATCGCTGGGTTGATTGGGGGAAACCAAACCCGGCTTAAGTGGCGATCGACACAACATACTTTTTCGGATTGTCCTCTTGGAGCGTCAATTGCGCTCGCGACCGATGATTTCTCCATTGCGGCCTCGAACCAATCCGATCGGGATACCGTTCTCAGCGAGGTCCCTTCTTGCTTCGACGATGGTCTCCTGCCCGAAATGACCGTCCGTTCCCGGGTTCCGATCATCAAATGTTCAATTGTTTAACCGCTCCGAGGGTGGGCTCGATGATCGTTCCGGCGCCCGCGACTTTCATTGCGCTCGAGATGTCTTTCAAGCCGTTACCGGTCAACAGGCACACGATCGTCTCATCCGATTTCGCGAGACCCTGGTGGGCTGCTTTTTTCAATCCGGCGTAGGCGGCCGACGCGGCTGGCTCACAGAAGATTGCTTCACCTCGCGCGAGTTCCGGTATCGCCGCGAGAATTTCATCGTCGGTCACGGTAAGGAAGGCACCGCCGGTTTCACGCACGGCACGGACGGCCCGCACACCATCACGCGGCAAATCGGCGCTGATGGAATCGGCGACAGTCTGCGCGCTCACGGGGATGATTGTTTCCGTTCCCGCTTTCCACGCGTTATAGCACGCCGCCGAGCCTTCCGCTTGGATGCCCAGCAGGCGCGGCATCGTATCGATCCACCCCAGCTTGAGCAAATCGCGCAGGCCCTTCCACACACCGCTGATGACATTGCCATCGCCGACTGAAACGACGATGGTATCGGGGGCTTTCCATCCGAGTTGTTCGCACAGCTCAATGGACGCGGTTTTCTTTCCTTCAACCGTATACGGATTGAAAGCCGTGTTTCGGCAATACCAGCCGAATTCCTTCGACGCCTCCAGGCAGAGATCAAAAGCCTGGTCGTAGGTTCCTTTGACCAAGAGGACGCGCGCTCCGAAAATCAGCAATTGCGCGATTTTCGCCGGGGGTGCGGTTTGGGGCACGAAAATCACTGCCGGCATTTTCGCCGCTGCGGCCAGACCGGCGAGTGCCGCGCCCGCGTTGCCCGTGCTCGCGGTCGTGATGATTTCGACCCCCAGCTCGCGCGCTCTGGCGACGACGACGGCGCTCGCGCGATCTTTGAACGACGCGGTCGGATTACGGCCATCGTCCTTGAAATACAGATGGCTCAATCCCAGACCCGCTCCCAGTGTTGTTGAACGATAGAGTGGTGTCCAACCGACGTGAAGCGGTGGCGCTGATTCCTGCGCGTTGTCGAGCGGCAGGAGCGGGGCGTATCGCCACACCGAGAAGTCGCGAGAAGCGGTGATCGCACGAGGCGAAGTTGATTGGTTGATCTGACCGTAATCGAAAATCGTATCGAGAATGCCATCGTCGCCGTGTTTCGGACACACGTAGGGCGTGGTTTCCGGCTCATATTCAGAACCACAGAGGATGCATTTGAAATGATAGTTCATCAAATCTCCAAATTCACGTGGTGGGTTTCAAGTTGAAAGCGTTGAACTGTGCGGAGGTAACCCCAGGTCCGGCGGTTATGCGGTATGCGGACGGAGAGAACCTACTTCCGGAAAATGTGCGTTCCGGTTTCACCACGCAGGGCGCGGCCGATGTTTTCGGGATTTGTGATAATCGCGTGTTTGCCGCCCGTTTCGAGGAACCACAGGATGGCTTGAATCTTGGGCGCCATCGAGCCTTTGGCAAAATGCGTCCCTTCGGCAAGGTACTGTTTCGCCTCGGCCATTGTCATCCGGTCGAGCCACTGCTGATTCGGCTTGCCGAAATTGATGGCCACTTTTTCAACAGCCGTCGCGATCAGGAACAAATCAGCTTTGACTTCACGTGCCAGCAGACTGCTTGCGAAATCCTTGTCGATCACTGCCGCAGTGCCACGATATTCTCCCCGACCGACATCCACGACGGGAATACCGCCGCCCCCGACGGTGATGACGATGATCCCCTGGTTGAGTACGGCCTGAATGGTTTCGAGCTCGACAATTTCTTCAGGGAGGGGAGAGGGAACCACGCGGCGCCAGCCTCGTCCAGCATCTTCGACGACGCTCCACTGCATTTCAGTCTTGCGCCGCATCGCTTCGACTTCATCCATGAATCCGCCGATCGGCTTGGAGGGATTCTTAAATGCGGCGTCCTTTTGATTCACCAGCACCTGGGTAATGATCGTCGCACAGCGTTTGTTGATGCGGCGATGATGCAACTCGTTCTGCAGTGCCTGCTGGAGCTCGTACCCGATCGCCCCCTGCGTATCCGCGCCACACACATCGAGTGGAACTTCATGCATGCCTTCGACCTTGGCGGCGATTTCGGAACGGCGCAGAATGAAACCCACCTGCGGTCCGTTGCCATGTCCGATTGCGACATCCCAGCCCTGCTCGATCATATCGGCGATGTGACGTGCGGTTTCACGCAACGCGCTTTCCTGATCCTCAACCGTCTGATGCTGCGAATCCTTGATCAGCGAGTTGCCGCCCACCGCAACGACCGCGAGCTTGCGTTTGGGCGCGCGCCGGGCAGATTTCTTCCCGACGGGCCGCCGGGTCTTCCTGATGACTTTCTTTTTCATGGCTATCGTCTGTCTCCTCTTGCAGTCGGTCGGCCGATTGAATCATCGAATGGCTGAATCCACCGACGCGGCCACCGTCTAGCTCATGGTCAACGCCATAACCGCCTTTTGTACGTGCATGCGGTTTTCGGCTTCGTCGTATACCACCGAGTTGGGTCCGTCTATGACCCCGTCCGTGACTTCAATGTTGCGGTCGGCGGGAAGGGGGTGCATGTAGATGGCGTCGGGCTTCGCCAGCTTCAATTGTCGTTCATCTGTAATCCACGATGAGTACTTGCTGATGATTCGGGCCCCTTCCTTTTCGTCCGACGTGTGCACCATGGCCCCCCAGGATTTGGCGTAGACGATATCGGCGTCCTTGAACGCCGCATCCATATCGTCCATGACCTCGAATCCCGCCCCGTATTTCCTCGCCTGCTCGCGCGCCTGATCCATGATCTCGGGCATCAGCTTGAACTCCGGCGGATGCGCAAGAACAACATCCAACCCGAAGCGCGGCATTTGCAGGATGAGCGACTGCGGAACCGACATCGGTTTCTGGTACGATGAGGCGTACGCCCAAGAGACCACCATCTTTCTCCGGCGCAAATCACGCCCCTTCTTCTCGATGACCGTCATCAGGTCAGCCAGAATCTGGAAGGGGTGGTAGATGTCGCACTGCATGTTCAGCACCGGTACGCGGGAATACTTCGCCACCTCGTTGATGTACTTGTTGCCCAGCTTCCAGTCCACGTGGCGAATCGCGATCCCGTCGAAGTAGCGGCCAAAAATCTCACCGATTTCCTTTGGGGTGTCGCCGTGCGCAATCTGCGTCGAGCGCGATTCGATGAATGCGCCGTGCCCCCCGAGCTGTGCCATCCCGGCTTCGAACGATCCGCGCGTGCGGGTACTGGAGAAAAAGAACATCATGGCAAGAACTTTATCGCGAAGAAGCGCGTGCGGTTCATTCAGGGCGCGTTTGTTTTTCAGGTCGAAGGCTACGTGAAGCACCGTTTCAACCTCTTCCCGGCTGAAATCGAGATCGCCGATCAGATCGCGGCCGTGTAGGAAAGTCTGCATAGGATTGTCTCCTGTTGATTGTTGTGGTTGGGGCGTTCGCTCGCCCGGGGATTGCCCCGCCGGCGAACCACGCGACCCCCTGACACCCATTCTCAGATTATTCGACAGCACCCAGGACCAGCGCGAACAACCCCATCTTCAAGACGACGCCGTAGAACGCTTCCTGCCAGTAACGCGACCAGCGGGTGATGTCCACATCCGGCGGAATCTCGTCCATGCGCGGGAGCGAGTGGAGCAAAACCATATCGCTCTTCGCCTTGCTCATCAACAGTTCGCGTGTGATCTTGAAATTCGCCGGCGTGAGCGGTCTTTCCTTGGGGGCTTCTTGTCGCGACTGCGAATAATCGGCCTGAATCACCGGCTCGACCAGAATCACATCGGCACTCGCGATGGCCTGCTCGACGTGTTCGGCTTCGCTAAAGTTCAGCCCGTACTGTCGAAAATCCGCCTTGTACTCCTCCGGCATTCGCATATCGGGAGAGCTGGGGAAGAGCGCATTCGCGGGGGGCCCGACGAAAGTGACCGGGCAATCGAACTGGGTCAGCGCGTATCCGAGGGAGTGCATCGTGCGCATGCGCATGTCGCCCAGGGCGAGCCAGCGCAGGCCGTCAATTCGGCCGCGTTCGCGCAGGACGGTGTAAAGATCGGTGAGAATCTGGGTCGGGTGTTCGCCCCAACCATCGCCGCCGTTGATGACCGGTACGGACGACCATTTTGCGGCTTCCTGCGGGGCCCCTTTCTGGAAATGGCGCATCGCGATCACATCGCCGTAAGACTCGAGCA
The DNA here is from genome assembly GCA_049685715.1 of Terriglobia bacterium. Classification (GTDB taxonomy): domain Bacteria; phylum Acidobacteriota; class Terriglobia; order JAIQFV01; family JAIQFV01; genus JAIQFV01. The sequence goes on from JBAVHJ010000734.1 coordinate 15,820, forward strand.
TCTTGACGGTGTCCTTGATGCTCTCTTGATAATAATCGCCGGCGCGTGTCATCTTCGCGTCTGCAAACCCGGTCACGTGTCCGCCAAGGCGGTGCATGGCGGCTTCGTGGGAAAGACGCGTGCGAGTGCTGGGCTGGTAGAACGCCGTCACGAGCGTCTTGTGCTTGAGCATATCGCTGTTGCGGCGATCGCGCGCGATAGGCTCCAAACGTTCCGCAATTTCAAAGATGCGCAAGAACTCGCTCCGTTCGAATTCCTTCAGCGACAGGATGTCGCGACCGATAAAACTACGCATGGTGAATGTCTCCTTGTGTTTGAGTGAACCTTGTTTTGAACCGGGGCCGTCCATCCTTCCACCCAGGCAGCCCATGAAGCGAAGGCAGCAATATCATCACGCACGACCGACCGTGTCGTTGAATTCATTGATCAGCGTATCAAACTCCACCACTTCGTCTTCCAGCAGCTTCTGCCAGTACTCCGGATTCCACTGGACATCCAGCTCCTCCACGGTCTTCCCCTGCTGCTCGACCCAGGTAAAGTACTTGAGATTGTGGATTGCCTTCCGTTCGTAGTACGTCAGTTCCTTGTAGTGATCGATGCCCTGGTGCAGCAGGAAGGCCGTGTGGTCCTTCGCCGCATCGATGGCCGAGTATTTCCCGCGTTCGTGTTCGAGTTCTTTGAGACGGGAACCATACAGCTCAACCGAGTCGGTGAAGATCGTAAAGACAACATCCTGCTCGTTGAGCTCGAAGTACTTCGCGGTCTTGATGGACGCGAGCAGGTTCCCGATTGATGATATGCCAAGGAGCGGCAACATGGCCACATCGGAGTCTGATATCCCCGCGGTTTCCATGTACTTCCGGCCGGGGGCCTCATTGAAAAGGCGCAAGACCCGCATGCAGTCCTCATCGTCGATGGCAGCAATGGCATCGGTATTCCGGACGTTGTGCACCCACGGCACGTGCTTGTCGCCGATCCCCTCGATGCGATGACCGCCAAAGCCATTCATGAGCAG